>DASSSM010000081.1:0-3643 GCA_035708425.1 Pseudolabrys sp. | reverse complement strand
ATCTTCTTAAGTTGTCGTTAAGCTTTCTCGACCATTACTGGCATTGTCCATCTTCATATGGACATTGAGTGGCTCCTGTCCACTCTGTTTGACGCCTCCCTGTTATCACCTTGAGCCGCCGGCAACGGCGGCTCCTTTTTTTGTCCCAATCTGGGTCAAAATGAAAAGGCGAGGCGATGCTGCAGATCTGCGCAGCAACTATATCGCAATGTTAACCATATCGCTGTCTGGACAGGACCCACACGTGGGCGTCATGCTTACCCAATCGTATACGGAGCTGTTCCGCTCCGGTGTGGGAGAGTGTCGCATATGTCGGAAAAATTTGCGGGCCAGGCGCAGCCCGTTCCATTCGGGGAACGGCTTGCAAGCTCTCAGGCCTTTGCCGAGCTGTTTTGTGAGGGTATGGCGCTCGTCGAAGAAACAGCAACATATCTCGATGGTCCTGGCCGCCAGCAGTCGAAGAAGCTCGAGCGCTCTGCTGCATTGGCTTATGCGACGGAAAGCATGCGTCTCACCACCCGCCTGATGCAGCTTGCGTCCTGGCTGCTGCTCCACCGCGCGGTGAAGGAAGGCGAGATGTCGCTTGCGCAGGCCGGGAAGGAAAAAAGCAAGGTCAAGCTGGCGTCGACCGACAATCACGATCCGAACAGTATTGAATTGTTGCCGCCCGCCCTTCGCGATCTCATCGCGCGCTCGCAGAAGCTTTATGCAAAAGTGCGACGGCTCGACGCGACGATCTACAACCAGGGTTCGGCAGAACGTCCTGCAACAGCGAACCCGGTCGAACGGCAGCTTGGCCTTCTCAAGGCGGCTTTCGGGACTGAACGCGTCTGATCGGGCCCTCGTTTCGGCAAACAAAAACCCCCGCAGATGCGGGGGTTTTTTTATCTTCCGGCAAAGTCTCTATTTCTTCTCTTCGGTCTTCAGGAAGCCGGAGAATTTCTTCTGGAAGCGGGACACGCGGCCGCCGCGATCGAGGATCTGCTGCTGGCCTCCGGTCCAGGCCGGGTGCGATTTAGGGTCGATGTCGAGGTGCAGGACATCACCTTCCTTGCCCCACGTGGAGCGCGTGGTGAACTCGCTGCCGTCCGTCATCACGACCTTGATGGTGTGATAGTTGGGATGGAGATCTTGTTTCATTTCTTCAATTCCGGGCGCCCAAAAGGCGCTGATATGGCTGATTTGGCGCTCCTATACAGGAGCCGGCCGAAGGCGGCAAGCGGCTGCAATTGACCACCGCCAAGCCTGCAAGGCATTAAAGAAGCGGTACACGGGGCGGTAAGAGGCGTCGCATGAGTTATTCGAGCGATGGGCGTGGCCTCGATGTGGCGCATACACTGGCCCCGGATGAGCGCCGCACGCTGAATCTCAGGCCGCTGGCCGGCCTGGTTCCCTATGTCGTGCGCTATCGCGCGCGCGCCGCGGCGGCGCTTGCCGCACTCATCGTCGCATCGTTGACGACCTTGGTCGTGCCGGTGGCAGTTCGCCGCATGATCGATTTCGGATTCTCCGACAAAGCAGCGCAACTTATCGATAGCTATTTTGCGGTGATGGTCTTCGTCGTGGCTGTCCTAGCGGTTTCGAGCGCCCTACGATTTTATCTGGTGACGACATTGGGCGAGCGTATCGTCGCCGATTTGCGCTCGGACGTATTTGCGCATCTTACGTGTCTGTCTCCGGCGTATTTCGACGCCGCGCGCACCGGCGAAATTGTGTCGCGGCTCACGGCCGATACGACCCAGATCAAATCGGCGGTGGGCGCTTCGGTGTCGATTGCGCTACGCAATCTGGTTCTGTTTCTTGGCGGCGCCGGCATGATGGTCGTGACCAGTCCGCGGCTGTCCTTGTTCGTGCTGGGTGCAATTCCGGTGATCGTGCTTCCGCTCGTCGGCTTCGGGCGTGCCGTGCGCCGGCGTGGCCGTGCGGCGCAGGATAAGCTCGCCGATGCGTCCGGTTATGCCAATGAACTGATCGGCGCGATGCGGACAGTGCAGGCCTTCACCAGCGAGAAACCGGCGGGCTCTCGTTTCACCGCAGCGGTCGAGCAGGCTTATGCCGCGGCCTGCGGCGCGACCAGGGTGCGCGCGGTTCTTACGGCGGTCGTTATCTTCCTCGTCTTCGCCAGCATCGTGATCGTGCTCTGGGTGGGCGCCCAGGATGTGCTTGCGGGCGACATCACGCCTGGGCGCCTTGGCCAGTTTGTGCTGTACGCCGTGTTTGCCGCGGGCGGGCTCGGTGAATTGAGCCAGGTGTGGGGCGAAATCTCGCAGGCCTCTGGCGCGGCCGAGCGGCTGTTCGAGATTCTGAAGGTCGAGCCGCAGATCAAGTCTCCGGCACGCCCGGTTGCGCTGCCGCGGCCCGCGAATGGCGATGTTGCATTTCACCACGTCAACTTCTCTTATCCAGGCCGTCCGAACGTGCCGGTTCTCGAAAATCTTTCATTTCACGTCGCGCCGGGGGAAAAGCTTGCTCTGGTGGGGCCGTCAGGCGCCGGCAAAAGCACTATCTTTCAATTGATCCTGCGTTTTTACGATCCGGTGTCCGGACACATAACTTTCGACGGCGTGCGTCTGACCGACGCCGATCCCGCGGCGCTGCGGTCGCGCATCGCGCTGGTGCCGCAAGACTCGATCGTGTTCGCGGCGAGCGTGCGCGACAATATTCAGTTCGGACGGCCGGATGCCACAGAGGCTGAAATCGAGAAAGCGGCGGAAGCCGCCCATGCCGCGGAATTTATCCGCCGCCTGCCGCTGGGATTTGAGACGCCGCTTGGCGAACGCGGCGTCACGCTTTCGGGCGGACAGCGTCAGCGGATCGCTATCGCGCGCGCGATCCTGCGCAAGGCGCCGCTGTTGCTGCTTGATGAAGCGACATCGTCGCTCGATGCCGAAAGTGAAACATTGGTGCAGCAGGCGCTCAAGCGACTGATGCTCAACCGCACCAGCATCGTAATCGCGCATCGGCTCGCTACCGTGCAGTCCTGCGACCGCATTCTGGTCATCGACAATGGCCACATCGTCGAGGAAGGGACGCACGCCTCGCTGGCCTCGGCGGGCGGGCTTTATGCGCGTCTGGCGAAGTTGCAATTCGAGATGGGCGCGGCCTAACCGCGCCACGCCATGCGGTTCACCGGCAGGCCGGACACTGGGTTCTTGTCTTCGCCCGCATGTGCAAAGCCGTGCTTCTCGTAGAAGCGAATAGCGCGAAGATTGTCCTTATTGACGAGCAGTTCGATTCCCTTGGGCGAGAGACGCTTGGCTTCATCGAGCAGGGCCAACGCAACATCCGACCCCCAGTGCTCGGGCGCAACGACGATCTGGTCGAGATACATCGTCTTCGGATCGATGGTCACGAAGCCGATAATAGCTCCGTCGCGTTCCGCTACGGCGATTTTCGCCGAAGGCACGAGCTCATTGCGCCAGCGTTCGCGCCACCACGGCTGACGTGCGTTGAAATCGAGATGTGGGTAGTGGCTGGACCACGTTCGGCGCCACAGTTCGATCGCCGCGTCTTCGTCGGCGGCGAAGTAGGGGCGCAAAGTGAAGGTTGGCGCGCTCACCGCTCGGTCAGCTTGAACTCAATGCGGCGATTTCGCCCGTAGGCATCCTCGGTCTTGCCAAGGTCGATTGGCTGGAACTCGCCG
>DASSSM010000080.1:0-4362 GCA_035708425.1 Pseudolabrys sp. | reverse complement strand
GATCGAACCTGGGTCTCGCACGCGCGAATGACCAGAAAGGCCAGCATGTAGGCTTCATGAATAGTATGGCCCCACAGCACGAAGCCGTGCCCACGTTGCAGAACGATCTGCTTGTTGCCGAAATTTCTAGCGAGTCGCTGGCCTTCTTCATCCGTTGACAGCAAGCCTTCGTAGTCGTGATAGCCGATCGGACCGAGCCACAGGGCATACTGGTTACCGGGGACAAGCCCCTGCTCCTGCATGGCCACGGCCGTCACGTATTTCGTGTGCAGATGAACCACACATTGCGCCTGCGGGAAGGCGTCGTAGATTCCCTTGTGAAACGGAAACGCAAATTTGTGAGGCAGCTCGTCGCTCGGTTCGACGTGATTGCAGTGCTCATCCAGCTTGTGCAGGTTCGAGGCTGTGACTTCTTCGAACAGTATTGCAGCCGGATGCATCAGAAACTGGTTCGGGTGCCCTGGAACGCGCGCGGACAAATGGGCGAACAGCAGTTCGTCCCAGCCCTGAAGCGCAGCAAGCCGGAACGCGGCGGCAAGATCGACGCGAACCTTCCACTCTTCCGGATCCATTGCCAATTTGCGCGCACTAGCAGCGCTCGTAGAGGCCTGCATGGCGTCTCTCCCGTTGTATTTTGGTTATGCGAATTATGTCCGGCAGGACCCTGGTTGTCCATCGGCGCATTGGCATAGCGCGTGCTGCGCTGCGCAACCTGCAACCGTCACGCTAATGTCCGCGTGCCTCGCGCGATCCGGACCCGTCACGCTGCATCGTGATGGGCGGCGTCCACGCCCATACAGATACCGCGCTCCGATTGTCTTTTCAGAGGGTCGGAAACTTCCGGCCTCCAACGCCGTCACGCATGCGGCGTCGGCACAGCTCGCGAGACGATTGCGTGAATTCGGCCTTCGGGCAATGCTGGGGCGCCTCAACCAAGGTCATGCGATGACGGACTTAATGATGGCCCATACAGGTCCGCGCCGGGCACCGCCGCGAATTGATGAAACCAAGGTTTCGCAGGCGCTGCAGGATCTGTTCGCGAGCTGGCGGGCAGCGTTGAAGGAGCCGTTCAAAGGCCTGACAGCGAATGGCGAAATTGAACATGGACTCGTTTCATTGCACAAAACGGGTGCATCGACTCAGCCTCTGATCGAAGCCACCAATATATTCCTGGCATCACTCGACCCAGCCCAGCGAGGCGCGGTCCAGTTCGACGTCAACAGCGAGATCTGGCGGACTTGGAGCAATATCCATCGGAATCTGATGCGCCACGGCCTTTGCCTCGCCGAACTCGAAGAGCGGCAGCGCGAGCTGGCTTATGGCGTGCTGCGCGCCGGAATCGGCGATCGCGCTTACGAAACGGCGCGCAACGCAATGAGGCTCAACGAGCATCTCGCCGAGCTTACCAAGCTGCCCGAGGAATTCGGCGAGCTCTTTTACTGGATCAGTTTTTTTGGCGAGCCTTCAACCGATGCCCCATGGGGCTGGCAGTTTGACGGACACCATTGCAACATCAACTGCTTTGTGCTCGGCGATCAGATGGTGCTGTCGCCGATGCTTCTCGGCTCCGAGCCGGTTTCGGCTGAGTCCGGCCGCTACAAAGGCACAACAGTGCTGCGGGAAGAAGAGGCAAAAGGCTGGGAGTTCATGAACGCGCTTACGCCAAAGCAGCGCGCCAAGGCAGTCATCGGCACGGACCTGCCTTTCGATGGCTACGCTTCCGGCTTCAAGGACAATATTGTCGTGCCGTATGATGGCCTGCCCGTTCCTGCGATGACGCCGGCGCAGCGAAACCAGTTCATCGCGTTAGTTGCGCTATATACGGACCGGCTGCCGCCTGCTCATGCGAAGCTTCGCTTGGACGAAGTCCGCCAATACATCGACAGAACTGTTTTTGCCTGGATCGGACAGTTCGACCCGGTCAGTCCATTCTACTATCGGATCTACAGCCCGGTGATCTTTGTCGAGTTCTACCACCAGCCCGGCGTGGCTTTGCCGAACACGGGCTACAACCGACGTCATGCCCACGCTTTGGTGCGAGCGCCAAACGGCAACGACTACGGCCGCGAACTCCTTCGCCAGTATCGATCACTGTAGGCGCGCAAAACGCGGGAAGATTGCTTGCGCGTTGGCCGCCATCACTTTTTGGCGGAGCGTATCGTCGAAGCCGTCAAAACTGCGCACAGCTTCGACGGTGTCACGCATGACCTTCTCGACATTGCGGGCCGATGGATAATCTGTTCCAAACAGAATGCGGGACGGATCGGCGACTTCAAGCAACGCATGCAATGCGAGCCGCGACGGAGATTGGGCCACGTCGTAGTAAAGACGCCTCAGATACGTCGCGACACCTTCCGGTATCTGCTCGCGCACCTTTGGATCGTCGTCGAGACCGCTCAGCCTGAATAACAAAAAGGGCGCCACGCCGCCCATATGCGGCATGATCCAGCGGATGTTGGGGTATTTGGCCAACATGCCGGTGTAGAGCATGTTGGTAATCGCACGCGTCGTGTCGAATGTCAGCTCGGTATAGCCGGCAGGAAATGCATATTGCGGCATGTTCTCCGCGGCCGGGCGCTGCGGATGCACGAAGACGACCGCGCGACGTCGATCGAGCTCGGCATAGAGTTCGTCTTCTTCGGAGTGACCGAGATAACGATGCCCGGCGTGGGTCTGCAGATTGATCCCATCCAGCTTGAGCACATCGAGAACGTGTTCCACGTCGCGGCATGCCGCCTCGACGTCCGGCAGGGACACGAACCCCATGGCGCCGAACTTCCCGGGATTGTCGGCTACGATTTGCTCCATTGCCTCATTGCAGGCCTTAACCAGCGGCTTGGTGAACTCGATGTCACCAAAATAGGCACCGGGCGAAGCAATCGAAATCAGCGTCGCGCCGATCCCGAGTTCATCCATCAGCTCCAGCTGCCGCTCCAAGCTCCACGCCGGCCACGGATTTTCCCCACTGCCCTGCACGCCGATACGGGCGAGTGCATCCTTATAAACATTCGGTATGACATGTTGGTGGACGTCGATAAGAGCCATCTTCGAGTCCTGCATACATGGGCGGCAATTGCGCCGTGTCCCTCAGCGCGTCAAGCCGCATGTCGCGGCTATTACAATTTCAGGGAGTGTGGTGCAACGGTCCAGTGTGCTGTCGCGCATTAAGTGCGCGTAAATTTACAAATCTTGCAGATCGAGCAACCATAAGTTGCCCGTCTTCGCGATCCAGATTGAATCAGCGACCGGCGGCATAGCCCTGCATGCCGCGCGGATTGGCGGCAGCGCGGCGGCGCTTGCCGACACGCGAAGCAGCCGTCAACCGGCCCTCCGACCAGGCCGGACCCACCTCGACTTCGTGTCCGCGCTTGCGCAGTTCCTTGACCGTCGCCTCCGGCACGCGCGATTCAACAACGAGCACGCCCGGGCGTGCGGTGCGCGGCCAGAACGAGATCGGGAAATGCTCGGAGTGCCAGGCCGGCGCGTCGATCGCTTCCTGCAGGTTCATTTTCGCGTGCACGTGGCGCAAGAAGAATTGCGCGGTCCATTGATCCTGCTGATCGCCGCCGGGCGAGCCCCAGGCGAGGTAGGATTCGCCGTCGCGCAGCGCGAGCGTCGGCGACAATGTCGTGCGCGGCCGCTTGCCCGGCTTGAGCGCTGCCGGATGATTTTCGTCGAGCCAGAACATCTGCGCGCGTGTGCCAAGGCAGAAGCCGAGCTCCGGAATGAGGGGCGACGACTGCAGCCATCCACCCGATGGTGTCGACGACACCATGTTGCCGGCCTGATCGATAATGTCGAAATGCACGGTATCGCCGATCACCTCGCCGACGCGGCCCACGGTTGGCTCGCCGGCACCCAGCGAGCCGACGGCGGCGCGCGGGCCGTCCTCGCGCCGAACCTGAATCGCGCCGCCGAACCCTGGAAGCGATCCCGGGCGCAGATCCATCGACGCCTTGTTGGAGATCAGCTTGCGGCGGTCGGCATTGTATTTTTCCGACAGCAGCGTCCCGACCGGCACCTTCACGAAATCGGGGTCGCCATAGAAAGCCTCGCGGTCCGCAAAAGCGAGCTTGGCGCACTCGACCTGAAGGTGGATGAATTGCGGTCCGGTTGGGTCCATGCCGTCGAGATCGTAGCCGCGCAGCAGCGCCAGCTGCTGCAGCACAACGGGCCCCTGGCTCCAGACTCCCGCCTTGCAGACCGTGTAGCGGCCATAATCGTAAGTCAGCGGCGCTTCGACATGCGCCTGCCAGCGCGCCATGTCGGCACCGGTGAGCAGGCCGCCATGCGGCGTGCCGGTGACATCCATCACCTTCTGCGTGCGGCAGAACCTGTCAATCGCCTCTGCGACAAATCCCT
>DASSSM010000079.1:0-4658 GCA_035708425.1 Pseudolabrys sp. | reverse complement strand
CATCCAAAGCACTGACAAGCCGCGCCCGTTCTGTGTTCAGCTCGGCAACTGTGCCGTCCACGTGCCGCAACCGCCCTTGCGTGGCCGTGAGGCTGGCTTCGGTCTCGACAAGCTTGCGTGAGATGCGGGCGGACTCGGCGCTCATTTTGTCGAGCGAAATCTGTTGCGCCCGCTTTTCGTCCTCGAGCATCAGCAGCCGCTGGCGTGCTCCATTGAGTTCGGATTCGAGCGCCATCACGCGCTTATCCGCTGTCGAAAACCGCTCATCAAGCCTGCGGTTTTCTTCACGAAGCGCCTTGCCTTCGCCAGCCTCCTGGGCAAGCCGTGTTTCGAGATCGACGATCTGCGCGCGTCTTGCGGCGATATCGATGGCGATCTCTGCTTTTGTAGCCTCGAGCGTACGCAGCAGGTTCTGCGTCGTCGTAAGCTCCTGGCGCAGTGCCTGACATTCCTTTTCCGAAAGGTTGGCCTTTTTCTCGAGCTCGGCAACCTCGTTGCGCAGCTTGCCGTAAGCTGTGCGCGTATTGTTGAGCACCGTCTGCAGGCTGATCTTTTCGGACTTTTCAGCTTCAAAGGCGCGCAGCGCCTTGCTCACCGGGTCAACCAGTTTCCCGACCGCATTCTTGATGCCGTCGAGCTCGCCGATCTTGGCGTTGGCGTCGAGCAGCAGGTTGCGCAGCGATTCATTTTCGCCGCCCAGCTGGGCGCCAAGCGCCGTGAACAGCTCTTCGTCGAGTTCGAGCGGGTTGTCGGTCGGAGGATTGGCACTCGGCGTCGGATCGGCCGGTTTGTCGTAGAGTCCGGCTCTGCGGGCAAAAAAGCCCCCGAATTTGTTCATTGGGTGATCCCCTAAACGCCGATTCGCCCGGCCGAAGCGACGCCGAATCACACTGTTAATAGATCCTAATGGAATCTAAATTTCTGTGGGTAAATGAAAGGTTAACGGCAAAAAGGGATGATGTGCCAATTGCTTACCGAAAGGCACCTTTTCGGGCGTCCCGCCGTAAAAATGCAGAATTTTGGCTTGCCGTAAAACCGGCCTTTGCGTGCCGCCGGCGCTTTCACTCACGTGCGTTTGGCGATGAACAGACCTTCGCAGAGCCGGAAGGTGAGTTCTGCATCCGCGCCCTGGGGCTCCAGTGCTGTTTTCACCGCCGGAGTGACTTCCGCAAGCATGGAGCGCAGCAGCGCCTGCATCGTCGCATCGTGGCGGCTCGCCCAGCTCTTGAATTCCATTTTTTTGTAGATCTGTTCTTCATGCTCGATCGCCAGTCGGGCCTTCTTCAAGGCGTCACGCCATTCCTGCATCGTCCAAGCACGCAGGTGGCTCGGATCGCGGAAGCGCTCGAAGGCATTGATGTAATCGCCGACGCTTCCTTCCGGCACGATATTATCGACGAGCGCGAAAAAGCCATTCGGCTTGAGCACACGGTGGACCTCGCCGAGGAAGGCGGGAATTGAATCGAAATGATGTGGCGCGATGCGGCAGGTCACCAGATCGAAACTCGCATCTTCGAACGGCATCGCTTCGGCTTTGGCGTAGGCGGTTCGCACGTTCGACAGGCCGCGCTTCTGCGCCTCGGCCTTCACCATATCGAGCATTTCCTGGGTGATGTCGGTGGCCCATACACGCGCGACATGCGGCGCGAAAACGTAGGCGACATGACCACCACCGGTCGCGACGTCGAGGACATGCCAGCCCTTTTGCGGGGAGGTGAGGGCGACAAGACGCTCGAGACTTTTGCCGAGCGCGTGCGGCTTGCTGGTCAGATAGCTTGCGGCAGTCTTGCCGAATTCTTCCTGGACAAGGCTTTTGTTCATGACTTTCCCGATCGCTCCCGACGCGCGGCATACATAGCCTGTCTCGCGCAGGTGCGATACGCCGTCACGCATGAAAATTCGGAATGACGGCTCAGCGCCGATCGCTGTCGCCGCCGCTCAGGTCGTCATAGCCGTGCCGATTGCTGTAAAAGACCAGCGCCATCAGGCCCCCTCCGACCAGGAGTGAAAATAGTACGCCCCCGGCAATCGCCACATACCCGTAAGTGGGGATCGCCTCGCCGCCGAGGCGCTCCCAAGCGACGGCGGCGAACCAGACCGAAAATGCCAGCAGCGCGAACAGAGGCACTGCGACGTACAGGATCCGCATGGGCGTCATATAGGGGCGGCCTCCGCGTTTGTCAGTCCGCGTGGGCCGAGAACAAAAAAGCGCGGGACTTTACCCGCGCTTCAAACCTTGCGTTCGACGCGTTCGGCCTCGGCCTACAGGTTTTCGGCCCCCTTCACGCGCTTGCTCTTGGATGGCGCTTCATCGTTGGCGGCCTCGGTGGGCGGCACCGGCACATCCTCCAGCGGCACGCCCCGGCGCAAGGTGGACCGCAGCGCGGCGACCTCGCTCTGCAGGCGGGAATTGTCCTTGCGGGCGGCTTCCAGCGCGCCCTCGACGACAGCCCGCTCCATGCGTTCGCGTTGCAGCGCCGAATTGAGATCCTCGACGCGCTTCTCGATGTTGGTGCGGCTGATCTGGATGTCCGCTTCCAGATGGCCGTTGCGCTCTGTGAGCGCAGCGATCTTTTCTTCGGCGCGCGCCAAACCGGTTTCGCGCACCTTCAGAGTCTTGGTCAGTGCGTTGTTGCGCTCGGCCAAGGCCGTGCGCGCCTGCTCATGATCCCTGATCTGGCGCTCGCGGGCCTCGTGCTGCGCTTCGATCTGCGCAAGACGCTTTTCAGCGTTGTTGCGAGCGATCGTCGCTTCGACTGATTTGCGGTCGAAGGCGCGCACTTCCTCGGTGCGGACGATGAGATTTTGCCGCGCCTCGGACAGCAGCCGTTCTGAGGTCGCGGCGCGCGACTGCAAGGCATCAAGGCGCATGTTCAGGCTGTTGCGTTCGGCCAGGTGCTGCTCTTTGGCCTCGTCGAGGGCCGCACCGAGGCGGCCGCGTTCCGCATAGGCTTCAGCAAAGCTTGCCTCGACTTTGCCGAGCTGAGCCCGTGTCGCGGTCAGCGTATTCTCGCTTTCGGTCAGCCGCCGGGTCAGCCGCGCCGTTTCGTTGAGAGCCTGATCGATCGCGATCTGCAGCGACCGCTTCTCGTCGTCGAGAAGCGTCAGCTTCTCACGCGCGGCAGCGAGTTCGCCCTCAAGCTGTACTATACGCTTCTCGGCGGCATCGAGCTGGTCCTGCAAGGTACGCCGGGCTTCGCCCAACGCGCGACGCTGCGTGGTTTCATGCGCAAGCTGCCGGTCAAGCTCGGAAGCATGCGCACGCAGCGCGTTGAGCTCGTCGGTCAGCTCCAGCCGGGCGCTTTCGAGTCCGCGATTTGTTTCGCGCGACAGCTCGAGGTCCTCGCGCAGCTTTTCAACTTCGGCCTCAAGCGCGGTCGCTTTCCGGTCGACCTGGTAAAACTCGGTGCGCAGGGTCTCGTAGGCCGTGCGGGCCTCGGCCAGCATGCCCGACAGGCTCAGGGTCTGCGATTTTTCCTGTTCAAGCGCGCGCAACGTGCTGTTGAACGGCGCCACCAGCTTGTCGAAGGCCGCCTTGAGGTCATCGAGCTCGCCGATCTTGCGCCCGGTGTCGGTCAGCAGGTTGCGCAAAACCTCGTTTTCCTCGCCCATGCGCGAGCCGACATCGGACAAGCTTTCAATGGAGATAGGGTCGCCGCCGTTGCCGTTTCGGCCGCCGGTCAATTTGTCGGGCCCGGCCAGGCCTTTCCGGCCAAAAAGGTCCGACAACTTCGCCATAGCGACGCCTCCCCAACCCGAACGCCTGCGAACAGCCCCAAAACGCCGCAGTAGCAAGATAACGATATTATATACCTTTGACCTTGGAAACACTCGCCCATATGGCCTGTGAGTTTCTTGCAAATCGTTTTGCGACGCTTCGTGACCCAGAAGGCACACGTCCGCTGACGACACGGGGGAGGGTGCATGATCGGGCAGGTCGCTGACGCTACTGGCGAAACCGTCTCCTACAGCTACCGACCATCGGTGTTCGGGGCATTTCGCGAGTTTAGCCTGACCGAACGTGGCATCGACTGGGCCGTCGGTCTGCGATCGGGCAGCATCCCCTTTGATCGCGTTCGGCGATTGCGCGTGTCCTACCGGCCGCACAGCATGCAGTCGCACCGTTTCGTGACGGAGCTGTGGGCCGACGGGTCTCCGAAGCTGCTGATCAGCTCGAGCTCATGGAAAAGCATGACGGAACAGGAGCGGCTTGACGGCGCCTATTCCTCATTCGTCAGGGAATTGCATCGGCGCATCTCGCGGGCGAACGGCGCGACGCAGTTCGAGCGCGGGAGCAATCCGCTGATATATTGGCTGGGCATTCTGGTTTTTGCGGGGGCTGGAATCGGGCTTGCCGCTCTTATTGTGCGCGCCCTGCAAGCGGGTGCGACGACCAGTGCGGCGATCGTCGGCGCTTTCCTTGTGTTCTACCTCTGGCAGGCCGGTAATTTCTTTCGCCGGAATCGACCAGGCACCTATCAGCCGGACGCACTGCCAGCCGACGTCATGCCGCACGAGTAGGCTACGGGCGCGCTTCTTTAGTTACGCACCACCAGCACGGAGCATTTTGCGTAGCGGACAACGTGGCCGGCGTTCGATCCCAGAAAATACGTGCGCATCGCCGGTCGATGTGAGCTCATTACGATCAGATCCGCGTT
>DASSSM010000078.1:0-4104 GCA_035708425.1 Pseudolabrys sp. | reverse complement strand
CCGCTTACGCGGCCTGAGCAACCGGAGCATAGTTGTCGTTTGCAACTATGAAATGGCCCGATAACGGCGGAACCATGCCGAGCAAAAGTCCGCCCTTTACGCCCTCGTCGATCCTATTTCGCCCCCGCCGAAGCCCGTGCCTGCCGGGCTTGGGTGGAGGCGCCGGGTACTGCCCCCGGGTCCGATGGGTTTATTACGACGGCCGTTTATCGCCATAGCCGGGTTTCCCCGGCACCTGAAATATAGGAGGCAAAGGTTACCGAAGGAAGAGTGGCGCGGTAGCCAGTATTTCAGCCCCTATTCGTGCTCACCACGTCCTTGCCGATCGGCCAAAGTGCAAGGCCGGCAAGCTTGAGATGTGCCCATGCAAAAGGAATCCCGATCAGCGTAATCGCGAGCAGCAGCGCCGTGATCAAATGACCAACTGCGAGCCACCAGCCGGCCAGCAGTAGCCAGATCAAGTTGCCAACAAAGCCGAGGAAACCGCTGCCTGTGCCCGTCGAACGTGACACCACGGTGTGACCGAAGGGAAGAAGCGTATAGGCCGCGATCGTGAAGGCCGCACGAGCCCAAGGAATGCCAATGATGGTGAGGACCATGATCACCGCTGCAATCAGCCAGCCCAACGCCATGTAGAAGCCACCGAACAGAATCCACAGGACATTCAACAGCAAACTACCTGTTCCCATAGCCCATCACTCATTGCCAAGCGGGATAATAAAGCTTGCCCGAATTTTCGCGCGACTGCGAGCCCAGGCGTGGCGCCCTTGCATAATCCATCTAGTCGCCACCCGTGGCGCGGGATATTGCTGCCGTCATGTCCGATTCCGTCGCGCCATCCCGATCGGTCGCCGCACGTCCCACTCTGCTAGAACTATTCCGCGCCTTTGTTGTCGTCTCCGTCTCGGGGTTCGGTGGTGCGCTGCCGTGGGCGCGGCGCATGATCGTCGACCAACGCGGGTGGATGACGGCTGAAGAGTTCAATGAAGCTTTCGCGCTGTCCCAGTTCCTGCCAGGCCCCAACGTCGTGAACTTTTCGGTTGTGTTCGGCTCGCGTTTCGGAGGAGCAGCCGGGGCAGCGGTGGCACTCGCCGGACTCATGGGCCCTCCGTTGATCATCGTCACGGTGCTCGCCTTTCTATATGCGCGGTTTGGCGACCTCGAAATGCTCGGCCGCATTCTTGCGGGCATTACTGCTGCCGCGGTTGGGCTGCTGATCGCGGTCGTGGCAAAGATGGCGGCGCCATTGTTCCGCAAACGCTGGGACTGGGCGCCGCTCATCGCGACCGCCGCATTCGTCGGCGTTGCAATCATGCAATGGCCACTGCCGCTGGTCTTCGCCGTGCTTGCGCCTATCAGCATCGCTCTCGCGTGGATAAGGCGATGAATGAAAATCCGCTCATTCCGTTGTTCGGCTATTTCGCGCTGCTGTCGTTGTTCGCGGTCGGCGGCGCCAACGCGGCAATTCCGGAAATGCATCGAATCGCCGTCGATGTGATGCACTGGATGAGCGATCGGCAGTTCGCCGACAGTTTTGCCATTGCGCAAATTTCGCCCGGACCAAACGTAATCATCGTCACGCTGATCGGCTACCATGTTGCAGGTCTCGCGGGTGCAGCCGTTGCGACCGTAGCAATGTGTGGCCCGACGTGCGTGTTCGCGTTCCTGGTCGCGCGCACCTGGGACCATTTCAAGGAGGCGCGCTGGCGTATCGCCATACAGGCCGGCCTAGTGCCGGTTTCGCTCGGTTTGATTGGTGCGAGCGCTTTTGTGCTGGCCCGGAGCGCAGACCACAATATTTATGCCGCCTTAATCACCGCGGTTACCGCGGTAATTGCGTTTGCGACACGCATTAATCCGCTTTGGCTATTCGCCGTCGGGGGTATTTTGGGGCTGTCGGGATGGCTGTAATGGAAGGTCGCCGAGATCCGTGCTTTCGGCCGCGCCCTGTCATATGCTAGGGATCGAACGTGGGGCAAAGGCGACAGCGTAAATAAGAAGCAAGAACAACCAAGCGGGAGGACAAGAATGGCCGAGGGGGTCAGATCCCCCCCGAACGGGGGTGGGTTGCGTTTCAAGGTCCGCGGCCCGCGCGAATTTTATGGCGGGCTGGCACTCATTGCCCTCGCCATTGTGGCGATCTGGGCGTCGGGCGACCTTCCCGGCATGCATGGCTTTGCGTTCGGGCCCGGCACCGCGCCACGTTTATTTGCCTCTCTTCTTGCGATCGTAGGTGCATTGGTTGCGCTCAGTGGGATGCTTTTCGACGGCCCGCCGCTTGATAGCTATGCAGTCCGCGGCCCCGCCTGGGTCATCCTTGCGATCCTTGCCTTCGCCGGCATGATCCGCGGCGTTCATCTTGGATTCGTGACAATTCCGCCGCTGGGGTTGATCCCTTCCACATTTGCAGCCTTCATGATCTCGATCTGCGGCTCATCCGAAATGCGGTGGGTGGAAAGTCTGATCGCCGCCGTAGCGATGACGGCGTTCTGCGTGGGTCTTTTTATCTATCTGCTGCAATTGCCGTTTCAACTGTGGCCCTGGTACTGAGATAACGTGCAGTCATGAGTGAACTTCTCGCCAATCTTGCGCTCGGTTTCTCAGTTGCGGCGCATCCATACAACATCGGTTTCTGTTTGCTCGGTGCATTGGTTGGCACGCTCGTTGGCGTGCTTCCTGGTATCGGCACCGTGGCGACCGTCGCAATGCTCCTGCCGATAACGTTCGGATTGCCGCCAGTTGGCGCATTGATCATGCTCGCCGGCATTTACTACGGGGCCCAGTACGGCGGGTCGACCACGTCGGTGCTGGTGAACATTCCAGGCGAGGCCACTTCGGTGGTGACCTGCCTCGATGGCCACCAGATGGCGCGTCAAGGCCGCGCTGGCGCCGCGCTGTCGATTGCTGCCATCGGCTCGTTCTTTGCCGGCTGCGTCTCCACCGTGCTCGTCGCGGCGCTCGGCACGCCGCTGACCTCACTCGCGCTGCTCTTCGGTCCTGCGGAATATTTCTCGTTGATGGTGCTCGGCCTCATCTTCGCGGTAGTGCTGGCGAAAGGCTCGGTCCTCAATGCCGTCGCCATGATCCTGACCGGTCTGCTGCTGTCGATGGTCGGTTCGGATCTGGAAACCGGTGCCGGTCGCATGACTTTCGATATCGCCGAGTTGTCTGACGGCATCGGCTTCGCCAACGTCGCCATGGGCGTGTTCGGTTTCGCCGAGATCATTCGCAATCTCGAGATGTCGCAGGAGAGTCGCGACATCGTGCAAAGCAAAATCAAGGGCCTGATGCCGACGCGCCAGGACCTGATCGATTCTTCCGGCGCAATCGCGCGCGGCACCATTCTCGGATCTATTCTTGGTATCCTGCCGGGGGGCGGTGCGGTTGTGGCCTCGTTTGCCGCCTATACCTTCGAGAAGCGCATTTCGAAGCACCCGGAGCGCTTCGGCCACGGCGAGATCAGGGGCGTGGCAGCGCCTGAAGCAGCCAACAACGCTGCGGCGCAGACCTCGTTTATTCCGCTGCTGACACTCGGCATTCCACCGAATGCCGTCATGGCCTTAATGGTCGGCGCAATGACCATCCACGGCATTGTGCCGGGCCCTCAGGTCATGGCCAAACAGCCGGAATTGTTCTGGGGCATGATCGCCTCGATGTGGCTCGGCAACCTCATGCTCGTCATCATCAACCTGCCGTTGGTTGGCGTGTGGGTTAGCCTGCTGCGCGTGCCCTATCGCCTGCTGTATCCGTCGATCATCGTGTTCTGTTGCATCGGCATATATTCAATCAACAATTCTCCGACGGATGTTGTGATCTCGGCGGTATTCGGCTTGGTCGGATACTGGCTCACCAAGCACGATTTTGAGCCGGCGCCGCTGGTTCTGGCATTCGTGCTTGGTCCGTTGATGGAGGAAAACCCGCGCCGGGCTATGCTGATCGCGCGCGGCGACGCCACCGTGTTCATTACGAGGCCGATCTCAGGCGTGCTGATCGCTCTTGCGGCGGGCCTTCTGGTGATCGCGGCGTTGCCGATGATCCGGAAGCGGCGTGAAGAGGTGTTCGTCGAATAATTGGTGGGCGGGCCTCGGGCCCGCCCTTCTTTTT
>DASSSM010000077.1:0-4749 GCA_035708425.1 Pseudolabrys sp. | reverse complement strand
CGGAAAATTGCCTGTGCCCGATGAGGATCTCGCGCGCAATCTTTACGATCTTACGCAAGAAATCTGCGCGGACGCGGGCCTGCCTGCCTATGAAATCTCAAATCACGCGCGCCCGGGCGCGGAATGCCGGCACAATCTGGTGTACTGGCGAGGACACGATTATACGGGTATCGGTCCGGGCGCGCACGGTCGGCTGACGATCGATGGGCGCCGTGTCGCGACAGAGACTGAAAAGCGCCCCGAAGCCTGGCTCATGCGTGTGGAGACGAATGGCACCGGCGCGACCGTTTCGGAGAGACTCACCGCGGGCGAAACCGCTGACGAATATCTGTTGATGGGCCTGCGGCTGGTCGAAGGCATTGACCTTGAGCGTTACAACACCCTCTCCGGTCGGACGCTCGACCCCGAACGCATTTCGTTCTTGCGCGAGGAAGGTGCCATAGAAACGACAGCCGATGGCCGTCTGCGGGTTACACCACGCGGCTTCCCGCTACTCGACGCAGTGGTCGCGGATCTCGCCGCCTGATGCTTATGTCCCCGGCGCGAATGATTTCGGCGCGGGGCTGATCACTTGACCGCCGGACGGAGTTACACGCAGGACCGCAAGTCCGCGCTCGTTCGTTCCCTCGGGGCGGAAGCGGAAGACACCATTGATGCCTGCGAACCCGGACGGATTCGTGAGGACTTGCTCGCTGAAGCGTTGCATCCCCTGCGTCTTGACCAGAGCTGCCACCAGCGCGACCGCGTCATACGCGAGCGTTGCCGTGCGCACTGGATCCTGTCCGTAACGAGCGCGGTACCGGCCCGAGAAGTTACGGAATCCGGTCTGCTCGGGCGAAGGATACCAACCGCCATCAAGCAATTTCTCCGACGAGATCCGCGTATCGTCGCCCCACAGTCCGGTTCCGAGCAGCTGCACACGCTTGAGGTCGACACCGTTGGCAGCGAGCGCTTGCACGACCTGCGGCACCGCGTCCGGACTGTCCGGAATGAAGATGCTGTCAATCTGGCTGGCCGCTTGGGCAACGCGGCGCACGGCCTCCGCCGTCCGGTTGGCGTCATGTGGGTACTTCTCCAGCACCACGACCCGTCCGCCGTGACGGGCTACTTCCTGCTGGAATGCCGCTTCCACCACGGTGCCGTAGGCATTATCGGGCATCAGCGCGGCAAACGATCGTTTGCCACGCGAGGCCGCATACGAGACGATCCGGCGGACGTCAGTCTCCGGCAGGAAGCTGAGGAGATAGGCACCTCGTGCAGCGACGCTCGCATCCGTGGAGAAGGCGATGACCGGTATGTTGCGCGACCGCGCAACCTGCCCGGCCGCACTCACCGACTGGGCGAAGAGCGGGCCTACGATGATTTCCGCCCCTTCCAAGATCGCCTGCTGGGCGGCACTTTGAGCACCCTGCGGTGAGCCACCATCGTCTTTGACGAGAAGCTGGACATTGCTCACCTTGAACTCGGCAAGCGCCATTTCCGCGGCGTTCTTCATCGACTGCGCCGCTAATCCGGCATTCCCTTGCGCCGTCAGCGGCAGGATCAACGCGATGCGAACCTGGCCGTCGGTTGCCTGCGCGGCAGCGGCGGGCTCACCCGCAAGCGGCGCCGTGCCGCCACCGCCCAACTGGGTGGTGCATGCGGCAACCAATAGGCCTGTCGCGACAACGGACAGGCCCAAGCGCATGTGACGCCACACGCGTGCGATCGCCCCCTCACGCGACATCCCCGACATGGTCGCTCCCCACGCGACAGTTGTATGTCAGTCGTAACCGGTATCGCCGGAAAAGTTAAGGCCATGAAACGGCGTACGGATTTGTTCCCGATGACGCGCCGAAGACGCCCGTCTAGAGTGCCAGTCATGGCAAGCGACGCCAAAACGAGACTCCGCCGTTACGCGCTTTTCGGCGTTCCGATGGAGGCCGGCAAGGTTCCACCGGGCCTGTACCTTGTCGCGACACCCATTGGAAATCTGGGCGACGTCACATTGCGGGCGTTAGAAACTCTTGCCGGTGCCGACATTATTGCCTGCGAAGACACACGCGTGACGCGCAAGCTTACCGAACGCTACGGAATCACGACGCCACTCACCACCTATCACGAACACAATGCCGCCGAAGCACGTCCGAAATTGCTTTCGCGTCTCGCCGAAGGTCAGTCAATTGCACTCGTCTCGGATGCCGGCACGCCGCTGATCTCCGATCCCGGTTACAAGCTGGTACGCGCCGCCCGCGAGGCCGGTTATCAGGTTACGGCCTTGCCCGGTGCGTCGGCCGTGCTCGCCGCATTGACGATTTCCGGATTGCCGACGGACCGCTTTTTCTTCGAAGGATTCCTGCCGCCAAAGCAAGCCGCACGGCAAAAACGAATAGCCGCCCTCGCCAACACTCAGGCGACGCTGGTGCTGTTCGAAAGCGGATCACGTCTAGCTTCGACATTGGCCGACCTTGCGGCAACGCTGGGATCACGCGCCGCAGCAATCTGCCGCGAGCTGACCAAATTGCACGAAGAAGTGAGATACGAGAATCTTGACGTGCTGGCGCGGCTTTACGCGAACGGCGCGGAAACACGCGGCGAGTTCGTGGTCCTAGTTGCACCACCGGCCGAGGAAAAACGCGCGGACGACATCGATGCGTTACTCAAGCGTGCGCTGTCGCGTGTGTCGGTCAAGGACGCAGTCGGCGAGGTCGCTGTCGCGACCGGGCGTCCGCGGCGCGAGATCTATCAACGTGCGCTCGCTCTGACCAAAGACGATAAGAATGGCACAAGGTGAAATGCCGCCACGTTCTGGAAGGCGTGAGCCGCGACCGGAGCGGCAGGCGGCGTTTCACGTCGGCATTTCGGCCGAAAGCCGCGCAGCCGCATTCCTTATCGCGAAAGGATTTCGTATTCTGGCACGGCGGTGGCGGAGTCCTCTCGGCGAGATCGATATCGTTGCAAGACGACGCCGACTTCTGGTGTTCGCCGAGGTGAAAGCCCGGCCAACTATCGACGAGGCGGCGGAGTCGGTGAATGTACGGCAACGCCGGAGAATTGCCGCCGCAGCCGAGATCTGGCTTGCGGCCAACCCCGACGACTCAGTCCGCGACATCCGGTTCGATGCGATTCTGGTGGCACCGGGAAAAATTCCGCAGCACATCCCGGCTGCATTTGACGTGTAACTACGCGCTCAGCCGCTCGAAGAACCGATCAACCTGGGCGCGGATACGGCTCGCCGCACCGCCGAGGTCATCCGCGACAGCCTTGACCGCTGCGGCGCTCGAGCGCGTGTCCTGCGTGGCTGCTCCCATCAGGTTGACTTCCTTCGCCGTCTCCACCGTGCGTTTCGCCGCAATCTCGACACCGCGCGCGATTTCCTGCGTAGCAGCGCCCTGCTCCGTCACGGCAGCTGCAATCGCGCTGCTGATGTTGCCGATCTCGCGGATCGTCTGTTCGATGCCGGTGATCGCGGCAATCGAGCGCTGTGTCGCGCGTTGCATGCCCGCGATCTGGGCGCCGATTTCCTCTGTGGCACGGCTTGTCTGCCCGGAGAGCGCTTTCACCTCGCCGGCAACCACGGCGAAACCGCGACCCGCCTCTCCGGCGCGGGCCGCCTCAATCGTGGCATTGAGCGCGAGCAGGTTCGTCTGCTCGGCAATATCCGTGATCAACTTCACGACATCGCCAATACGCGCGGCCGCTTCATCGAGTTCTTTAACTGCGAGGTTCGTCGATTCGACCTCGTTCACGGCTTTAGTTGCGATCGCATTGGACTGTGCAACCTGCCTGTCGATCTCGTTCACCGAGGCGGACAACTCGTCAGCTGCTGAAGCGATGTCCCGCACATTGCTGCTGGCTTCCGACGAGGCTTCTTCGGCGCGTGCCGTCTTGCTCGAGGCGTTGTCCGCGGCGGCCGCCAGCTGGATCGAGGCTGCGAGCATCTCGTCGGAAATACGGCCGAGCTCGGCGAGAGTAGCTTCGACCTCGGCTGAGAAGTGCGAGATCTCGCTCGACATCTTCTCTTGCCGGCGGGCACGGAAATCAGCGTCACTGCGCACTGTACGATTGAGTTCCTCGTTGTTGCGCATGGCGTTCTGAAAGACGCTGATTGACTTCGCGAGCGCGCCTATCTCGTCGGAACGGTTGCTGAACGGTATCGCGATCGAGCCGTCGCCGGCCGCGACGGCCTGTGTGACGTTCGTTATTTCAGTGATCGGCTTAATTACGCTGCGTGCTATCGTCAGTGCCCCCGCTATTGCAAGGATAACCGCAAAGCAGGCCAGCACACTGAGCAGCATCGCCGTTCGATCGATGCCCTCATCGATCCGGGTATAGATCTGACTCGCCCGGTCGGAATAGTGCTGACTTAGCCTCTCGAGATCCTTGCTCAGCTCGGCCCGGACCTGCGTCGGTAGATTCTTTTCGGCCCATTCGCGTGCAGCCTGTGGCCCGGATTGCTTGGCGAGCGGCGCCAGTTTGTATAGTGCATCCTGATAACCGGTAATACGGACGGCGAAATTACTGAACGCCAAGGCGTCGTTATTGCGAACGCTTCGCTGCCAATCACCGATGACAGAGCTGATTTGATCGGTGACCTTCACCAGCGAGTCGGCATATTTCGCGGCCTCGGCGCGATCCGAAGACATATAGATTCCACGCGTCTCCATCGTGCTCGCAATTAGCCCGTTGATCCGCTCGACGTTCCAGCTGCCCGCGTTGGCTGACTCAAATTCTTCCGTCAGCGCTGCATGACGATGGGCGTTCGACACC
>DASSSM010000076.1:0-3361 GCA_035708425.1 Pseudolabrys sp. | reverse complement strand
CCCACTGGCAAGGGAAGCTTTGCAGTTAGGCCACAGTAGTGCGAGGAATTACGCCAACGCTCAAGTTCCGTTAACCGAAACGCTCCCTAATGGGTTAAAAAAGCGCGTTATAAAGGGTTCGGATTCGTGACAGCCCGCGCGATTGCCATCGCCTGCACTCTTGCTTGTGCGCTACTCAGCGACTCGGCCGGCTTGGCGGCCGAGGGTGTTGTGACAGAGCACGCGCTTGCGGCCGCTGTGGAGCAGGAAATCATCGCCACAGACCTGCGCATCGGTGGCGACGATAAACAGACGAGATTTGTGGTCGACCTCAATCGGAAAATCGACCTCGCGGCCTTTACACTCGCCGATCCTTACAGGGTCGTCGTGGACCTCCCGCAAGTGAACTTCAAGCTGCCGGCTAAGGCCGGCGCCCAGAGCCGCGGCTTGGTCAAGGCGTTTCGCTACGGGCTGATCATGCAGGGCGGCTCGCGCATCGTGCTCGACACCAAGGGCCCCGTGCGCATCGAAAAGGCTTTCGTGCTGGATGCCGCGGAAGGCCAACCGGCCCGGCTGGTGCTCGACCTTGCGGCAATCGATCGCGCCGCTTTCATACGAAACATTTCGCTGCAAACGCGACCCGCCCCCAACACCGGAGCGAAACCAAGCGAGCCACCGGTCAAGGCAGACGGCGATGCACGTCCGTTGATCGTCGTGGATCCTGGTCACGGCGGTATCGACAATGGAACGAAAGGGTCCGGTGGAGAGCTGGAAAAGGATATCGTGCTGGCTTTCTCGCAGGCGCTTCGCGAGAAGCTTGAAAGCGGGGGAAAATACCGCGTCGCAATGACGCGCTCTGACGACAGCTTTATTCCATTGTCCGAGCGGGTGCGCTTCGCGCGCACGCGCGGTGCCGCGCTTTTCATTTCGATTCACGCCGACGCTTTGCCGCGAAAAGAAGGTCTCGCCGAAGGTGCTACTGTCTATACGCTTTCCGAGACCGCTTCCGACGCCGAGGCGGCAAGGCTTGCAGAGGCGGAGAACAAGGCTGACGTCATTGCTGGCGTCGACCTGACGGCCGAACCAAATGACGTCGCCAATATTCTCGTCGACCTGGCGCAACGCGAAACCAAGACGTTCTCCATGCAATTTGCCCGCACGGTCGTTGATGAGCTCAAGAGTGCGGCTCGCGTGCACAAGCACCCGCTGAAGTCGGCCGGATTTAAAGTATTAACAGCTCCGGATGTACCCTCGGTGCTCATCGAGCTCGGTTACATGTCGACGAAAGACGATCTCAAGCAGCTCAATTCGCCGGCTTGGCGTGCGCGCACGGCCCAAGCCATGGTTAAGTCGGTCGAGACCTTCTTTACGCCGCGCGTCGCGGGAGCCGGTGGAGGGCGTCGCTAGATGTGCGCCCGGCCTCAGTTTCAACATAAAACCCAGCAAACACAGGGCGATGGCAGCTTGCCGGGCATGAACGGGCGGGTAGTGATAAAATACCAAGGACGACGCGGGATCATTCGATCATGAAGCTCTTGCTGCGCTTCTTCGGCTTCCTGTTCGCGGCCGGCACCATTTTGTTCGTGGTGGGCGTGGCGGCGGCCGCCGGCCTCCTGTGGCATTTTTCCAAGGACCTGCCGGACTATTCGCAGCTGCAGGATTACGAGCCGCCGGTGATGACGCGGGTGCATGCCGCCGATGGCTCGCTGGTCGCAGAATACGCGCGTGAGCGGCGGCTCTACATCCCCATTCAGGCGGTCCCCAAGATGGTGATCAATGCGTTCCTCGCCGCCGAGGACAAAAATTTTTACGAGCACGGCGGTCTGGATTTTACCGGCATCGCGCGCGCTGGGGTCAACTATCTTCAGAACTATGGCTCAAGCCGGCGGCCGCAGGGGGCTTCAACGATCACGCAGCAGGTTGCCAAGAACTTCCTGTTGACTAACGAACTCTCCATCTCGCGCAAGGTGAAGGAGGCGCTGCTCGCGCTGAAGATCGAGCGGACCTACAGCAAGGACAAGATCCTCGAGCTTTACCTGAACGAGATTTATCTCGGCCTGGGCGCTTACGGAATCGCGGCGGCATCGCTCGTCTATTTCGACAAAGCGGTGAACGAGCTGACGGTCCCAGAGGCGGCCTACCTCGCGTCCTTGCCCAAGGCGCCAAATAACTATCACCCGTTCCGGCAACGAGAGCGCGCAATCGAGCGCCGGAATTGGGTGCTCGATCGCATGGCGGAGGCCGCCTTTGTGAAGACCGCCGATGCGGAAAAGGCAAAGCGCTCGCCGCTCGGCGTCACGAGCAAGGCGACAAGCACACATACCTTTGCCGCCGAATATTTCGCCGAGGAAGTGCGGCGAGAGCTTTATGAACGCTACGGCGAAAAGAAATTATATGAAGGCGGACTGTCGGTTCGTACGTCGCTTGATCCGAAGCTGCAGGTCCTGGCGCGCAAGACCATGATCGACGGCCTGGTACGCTTCGACCAGACGCAAGGTTGGCGCGGGCCGGTGACCAAAGTCGACATCGCCGGAGATTGGGGCGTGAAGCTTGCCGAAGTCAAAGCCTTGTCCGATGTTGCGCCGTGGCGGCTTGCTGTGGCGCTGGAGGTCAGTGATCAGTCGGCCCGCATCGGGCTGCAGCCCGGACGCGAACCGGGCGGCTTTATCAGCAAGGAGCGCACCGTCGGCATTCTGCCGCTTGATGGCCTGAAATGGGCGAAAACCAGCGGGAAGATCCCGACGAAAGTCAGCCAAGTTGTCAGCCCCGGCGATGTCGTCTACGTCGAGCCTGCGAAGACTGAAGGTCAGTTCAGCTTGCGGCAGGTGCCGGAAATTTCCGGCGCGATGGTCGTCGAGGATCCATTGACCGGTCGCGTGCTCGCAATGGTTGGCGGCTTCTCCTTCGACCAGAGTCAGTTCAATCGCGCTACGCAGGCGCTGCGGCAGCCGGGTTCGTCGTTCAAGCCCTTTGTCTATGCTGCCGCGTTGGACAATGGATATACGCCATCGACCATCGTGCTCGATGCGCCGCTTGAGATCGATCAAGGTCCGGGCATCGGCGTCTGGCGGCCGGAAAATTATGAGGGGAAATTCTACGGGCCATCCACGCTGCGTTTCGGTATCGAACATTCTCGCAACGTGATGACCGTCCGGCTCGCCCAAGACATCGGCATGCCGTTGATCGCCGACTATGCCAAACGTTTTGGCGTCTATGACGATTTGCCCCCGTATCTTTCATTCTCTTTGGGTGCCGGCGAGACGACCTTGCTGCGTATGGTGACGGCCTATGGAATGTTCGACAATGGCGGCAGGCGCATCAAGCCAACGCTCGTCGACCGCATCCAGGATCGTTATGGGCACACGGTGTACAAGCACGACGA
>DASSSM010000075.1:0-3108 GCA_035708425.1 Pseudolabrys sp. | reverse complement strand
GGCGCGCGACAGCACGGCCACGGTGGCCCACCAGGACAGCACAGGGAATTGTGCAGCCAGCAGCCGCTCGCTGACCGACCTGAGCGCGCTCACTTCGGTCTCGACCCTTGCGAAGCTTTGCACGAGCGCGATGTTGCCGAGTGCGTCGGATGCTCGCTCGGCGAGATCGGAATGATGGGCCTGCACGATGCTCTGTAAATGCTCGGTCTTGCGCAGGACCAGCGCCGTGAGCATCGCAAACAGCAGGCAAAGTATGATCAGGAGGATTGCAAGGCGCCAATTGATGACAAGGGACAGCGGCACAAGGACGAAAAGAGAGACGAAGGCCGCCAGATGCTCGCGGAAGAACCCCAGCCAGAACGCCCACAGTGTATCCGCACCCTGCAGCATGATTTTCATGAGCCGGCCGGAATGCGTTTCGCCGTGGTAAGCAAGCGGCAATTGCAGAATGTGTTCGAAATAGTCTGTCAGCACGAGCAGCCGGCGCCGGTGCGACAAGCGGTCGGCGTAAAGCGCGACCCACGCGCCGCACAGGATAGTGAACAAGCCGAAAGCGACCCAGGCAATGAGCAGCAGCCCGAGTGTCGCCCAGTCGGCCGAAGCAGGATTTCCTTGAGCGCCAGCCAGCAGATTGATGACGCGGCCGAACAGCACCGGCTCGGCGAACTGCGCCAAAGCCAAAGCGACATTGGCGAAGGCGAGAAACCAGGCCAGGCGGCGGTCCGTCCCGAGCTGTTCAAGGACGCGCAGATAGAGACGCAGAAAACTCATGCGCCGGATAGTAGCGAATTTTCTCCGCTAATTGTTGCTCGCGGGCGGGCTGGGTGCGGGCTGGGCGGCTGGCGGAGCAGCAGGTGCTGGAGCCGGCGGAGGCGCTGCGGCTGGAGCAGGGGGCGGCGCCGGCGGCGATGTCCAGGCCTTGTAGTCGGCCTCGGACACCGTAGGCAGTTTTTTCAGAAATGCGGCGATCGCCCAGATCTCTTCGTCCTTGGCGCCGGCCAGCTGGAAGCTCGGCATTCCGGTCATGTTGATTCCGTTCTTCACCACCCAGAACAACTGCGCCGGGGTTTGATGATCGACGACCTCCTTGAGGTCCGGCGGGTCGGGATGCAGCCCTTCGGAATATTTCTGCCAGGGGACCCCGGGCGCACCGTGGCAATTCGCGCAGCCATGTGCGGCGAATGCTTTCGCGCCGGTCTGCACCATCTGCGCGTCGTTGATGTTGGCCGGAGGTTGGTCGGTTGCGTGCCGATGGATCGATGCTGTTCGGACCTGGATCAGCGCCCAGCGTACAATTCCCGGGTCTTCGGCAGTGCTTGCCACGCTGTAAAAGCCGCCGAGGAAAAATACAGCGGCGCCGATCCCCACGATGATTGCAAGAGCGCCGATCAATGCAAGAAAACGCATAAGTGCCTCCACGGCATTAATTTTATAGGGGTAAAACGATACACCGGCCCATGGGTGGCGAATGTTACGTTATCGTGATCATAGCTAATCGATGGGAACGTAAAAAGTTCAATCCTGCGGATCTGTTCGGGTCGGGTGTAGGGAGAGGTAAGCGAGCAACTTCATCTCCCGTCTGCCGCGCGTCACTGTGTCCAGCACAAGACCAATCCCGGCACACAGAAATGCCAATAGCATGAGCCCGGTCGCGAGCACTGCGGTCGGCAATCGCGGCACCAGTCCGGTCTCGAGGAATGTGACGACGATCGGTATCGCGAGACCGATCGAGACGAGGGCCGCAATCAGGCCGAGGCCTGCAAAAAATGGAAGTGGACGCTCGGCACGATAAAGATTGACGAGCGTAAGCAGGATCCGAAGGCCATCGCGCCAGGTGTTGAGCTTTGATGACGACCCTTCAAGCCGAGCATAGTAGGGCGTTTCGATCTCATCGACCGGCAACCCAAGCTGGAGCGCGTGCACCGTAAGCTCGGTCTCGATCTCGAATCCGCCGGACAGGACCGGAAACGATTTGACGAAGCGGCGCGAGAACACGCGGTAGCCGGACAGCATGTCGTTGAAGGATGGACCGAAGACCCATGCGACAAAGCTCGACAGAATTTTGTTGCCTGCGCGGTGACCAGCACGATAGGCGGCCTTGTCCCTGTCGATACGGCTGCCGACGACCATGTCGAGCTGGCCGTCGATCAATCTTTCGATCATCTGGCGGGCACTGGGCGCATCATATGTGGCGTCGCCGTCGACGAGCACATAGATATCGGCATCCACGTCGGCGAACATCCGCCTGACCACGAAACCCTTGCCGCGATGTTTTTCCTCGAACACCTTGGCGCCTGCGGCGCGGGCGATTTCGGCCGTCCTGTCCGTTGAATTATTGTCGAAGACAAAAATCGAGGCCGCGGGTAGAGCAGTCCGAAAATCTCTCACGACCTTGTCGATCGCCGCTTCTTCGTTAAAGCAAGGCACAAGCACGGCGATTCGGTATGGCTCGAAAAGGCCCGCCCCGTGACTGGCAGATGTCTTGCTTGCAAGCGCCAATGGAAGCCCCAGCCTCCGCCGACCGACTCATTTTCTGCCGGCGCGCAGAAACAGACCATGATCATTCGATGAATGCAATTGGCCCTGTTTCGCTGGTTGTCACGCCGGATCCCGGAAGAGACTGTCGGCAACCGATTATATGAATGACAGCGAATGGCAAAGACGAGGTCCGATAGACCGGTTCTGAGTTAGAGGCTGAAGCAGCACGGCGTCGACACGATAATGGGATACCTGTGCAATCATATGGTGCAAAGTGAACGTGGCCCCGTAGCAATTAGTATGAATTAATTCGACCGCCATCATGCTGGCGCAGTGCTGCCGCTGAATGAACTTGGGTTGAGGCAAACGATTTAATTGGATGGACCGGTAGACAAATTCCGGGCTCGAACAAAGGCCCACAGCACAGCCCCGCATCATGCCCTCACCGATCATTCCTATGTTACTCGCAGGCGGCGCCGGGACGCGGCTCTGGCCGGTGTCGCGCGATGCGCTGCCAAAACAATTCCTGCCCTTGGTCGGCAACAGGTCGACTTATCAGGAAACGTTGCTGCGCGTGCAGGACGCGATGTTCGGACCACCCATCGTCATCACCGGCCCGAATTTCCATTT
>DASSSM010000074.1:0-10251 GCA_035708425.1 Pseudolabrys sp. | reverse complement strand
CAGATCGAGGAAATCATCCTCAAAGACGAACGCCTCGCACCTCATTTTGTCATCGAGTTGCGGCGCGCCGAACGTCTCGACCAAATCACCGTCGTCGTTGAATCGCGTCTCGATGCGGAAAGTGTCTACGCCGAGTGCGACCGTGATCTCGCGCATCACATCAAGGCTACAGTCGGTGTGACCGCGGCGGTTCGCACCGTCAAGCCCGGAACGGTCGAACGTTCGCTTGGCAAGGCCAAGCGAGTCATCGATTTGCGTCCGAAAGACTGACCGTCAGCGTGGTGCTTCGACGAGTTCGATTCGTGCGCCAGCCAGCCTTTTGTGCACGTGAACCATGAAAGCCATCGCAAATATTGGCGTCGTCAGATTGACGATCGGGATCGATACGAAAGCTGCGATCACTGTGCCAGCCAGGAATACGTAAGCCGCATTGGCTTTGCGCATGAACTTCGCTTCGTGGGGCGGGTGGAATCGCATTGCGGCAAGCTCAAAATATTCGCGTCCGAGCAGATATGCATTTGCAAGAAACAGGATAACGATTCCGAGCCCGGCCAGCAGGACAAACGGTAGCGCGAACAGATAGACAAGGACCGCGAGCGCGGCGATCTTGATACCTTCCATAAGTGCACGCAAGAACGGCAAGGCTCGGCCGGGTGGGTGCGCCGGATAGTATTCCCGCTCGACGGCTTCGGCGACTTCATCGACGAAAAAGCTTCCAACGAAGGCAGTGACCGCCGGCATCAAGAATAGCGCGCCGGTAATGATGCCTAACGCTGCGACCACCGACAGCACCCAGGCAAGCGCAGCCCAGGCTGCGTGCGGGGCCATTCCGGATGCTTGCTCGGCCCAATTTGCACCGGCGTCCGCCCATGCGGCCAACAGCCGCTGCATGGCGATGCCGATGATCACAATGACGACAAGCGCCAACCCCACAGCCTTGAGCAGCACGCGCCGCAGGGCAGGCGTGAACATCTGCGAAAGCGCTTTGACGAATGCGTCAACCATAGCGGCACAGGTAATTCCGGCCGCGACGTTCGGCAAGCCCGTCGTCTAGGATACCGGCGAAAGCGTGTCGTCTTCGGCCGGCACGAGAGGGACGTTCTCGGCGGTCGGTTGATCGGCCCATGCGATCGTCTTGTAGTCGAAGCCTCGCACAATGGTCGGCTTCACAACCTCGAAATAAGGAGAGATGTCGAAGTCGCGTGGTGCGTAAAGGGATGAGTGGCGGATTTCGAGTATTTCCTGACGCGCCGCTTCGCTCTCGAGCCGCGTAATCTTGGGCAGAATCGGGTAGCGCACGGTGTCAAATGCCTGCGCGATCAGCGCCGAGCATATAATTCGGGTCGGGTGGCCGGAGCCGAGCGCAATCATGCGGCGGCGCCAGCGCTGCGGCACCGGCAGCGGAAACAGGTAACGCATCAGGTCGATAATGTTCTTGAGATCGTAGTCGAAGCCGATGCGTTCCGACGCATAGGCGCAGACCCGGGCGCGGTCATCTTCATCGAGCTGTGTCGGCCGGCAGATGCGGGTGTGAAAGCGGACATATTTTGAGAGCGGTGCGGCAACCACGCCATGACCGATATTCGCCTCGACCAGGACGAGCGGCTCACCGTCGGCGGTCACGCGATCTCCGATCGGTCCGACATAAAGTGCGGCGTGCGACCAGGTCGACTGCGTCAGATACTTGATGACGCCGGAAATATGATTATTGCCTTCAACCAGCAGCACATCACCAGGCCGCAAGGTTGCGCGCAACGCGTCGGGATCCGACGGTGTGAATGGCTCGTAACCTTGTACCGGCTTTTCCAGATAGTGCGCCAGAAAGCGCCCCACCCCATCGACCATCCAACTCATGACCGGCCCTCGGCGCCATTTCTTGGCGCTCAAGACGTTTCCCCTTTGCGAGAATGACCCCGCCCAACGTCTCCCAAAAATCTAGTGACGACTCATTGCAATTTAGTTCACCGGGTTATTTGGCGCGGCGGGCTGCCGGTGTTACCGATTGTTAGCCATAAGCTTAGCCGCACGATGCCAGTCAGACCTGGCCTGCAACTCTTTGGATACCATGCCGACTTCACCCAAGGCCCTCATCGCATGGTCGAGCGGCAAAGACAGCGCATGGGCGCTGCATGAGGCGCGCCTTGCCGGCGATTTCGAAATTGTTGGCGCCTTGACCACGGTGACCGACACGTTTCACCGCGTCAGTATGCATGGGGTGCGTGAAGAACTGCTGCGCGCTCAGTTTGATGCCGCCGGTCTGCGCCCCATGATCATTCATATTCCGTATCCGTGTCCGAATGACATCTACGAGCGCAAAATGGCAGAGGCCATTGCTGCTGCGCGAGCATCCGGAGTGACCCACATGATCTTCGGTGATCTGTTCCTGGAGGATGTACGGGCCTACCGCGAACGCCAGCTTTCCGGCACCGGGATCGTGCCGGTGTTTCCATTATGGGGCCGGCCGACGCGTGCGCTCGCTGATGACATGATCGATGCCGGCACTGAGGCGCATATTTGCACCGTTGATTTGAAAAAATTGCCGGCATCATTCGCCGGCCGCCAATTTGACCGCGTGCTGCTTGAGGCGCTTCCTGAGGGCATCGATCCATGCGGAGAGAACGGCGAATTTCACTCGTTCGTCTCAGGCGGCCCGATGCTGTCGCGAAAAGTCGCGGTCAAAACCGGCGAAACCATCGAACGCGACGGATTTGCTTACACAGATCTGCTACCCACCTAACCGCGCAGTACGCCGCCAGTTCGCTTGGTCACTTCGGCGACGATCCTGCCGGCAAGAGCTTCAATCTCGGCGTCGGTCATTGTCTTCTCGCGCGGCTGAATTGTCACCGCAATTGCTATCGATTTCTTGCCTGGGTGGATGCCTTTACCTTCATACACATCGAAGACGACGACGTTGCTGACCAGCTTCTTGTCCACGTTCTGCGCCGCGCGGACGATGTCAGCGGCTTTGACGGAATTGTCGACGACGAAAGCAAAATCGCGCTCGACCGGCTGGAAAGGCGACACATCAAGCAAAGGCTTTGCCCGCGTCGGGCGCGCTTTGGGTTCGGGGATCTTTTCGAGAATCACTTCGAAAGCAACCAACGGGCCCTCGGCCTTCAGGCCGGCAATCGCACGCGGATGTAATTCACCGAAGTGTCCCAGGACATTCTGCGGGCCAATCTGGATGGTGCCGCTGCGTCCGGGGTGGAACCAGGCCGGACCGCCAGGCACGACTTGCAAAGCCTGCATCGGGGCTCCGGAAGCGGCCAGCACAGCGAAAGCGTCGGCTTTTACGTCGAATACATCGACGGGTCCGGACTTATCCGACCAATGACGGCCGCTTCCTGACGGCTTGGCGAGGCCACGGCGCAGCCCGCTGGCGGCCGTGAGTTGGTCGGCAGGCTTATCGCCTTTGAAGATCTGACCAACTTCGAACACCGCGGTGTCGGGGAGCCCGCGGTCGGCATTGCGTTGCGCTGCCATGATCAAGCCGGGAATGAGGCTCGGCCGCATATCGGACAACTCGGCGGCGATCGGATTAGCAAGCGCAAGCTCCGGTGCGCCGCCACCAAACAGCTCAGCTTCTCGCTTCGATACGAACGACCAAGTTACGGCTTCAAGCAATCCGCGCGCCGCGAGCGCTCGCTTTGCTTTGCGGGTGCGATTCTGAATCGCAGTGAGAACGGGTTTACGGGCCTGCTCTCGTCCGAAACGAGTTGATGGCACGCGGTCCACGCCGACAATACGCACGAGCTCCTCGACGATATCGGCACGGCCGTGAACGTCTGGCCGCCAGGATGGCACGGCGACTTTCACACGCTCGCCTTGACCGGCGGTGAAAAAGCCGAGTTTTTCCAATACACGTCGCAAGTCCGCAAGCTGCAGTTTCAGCCCGGTGAGTCGTGGAAGTTCGCTGAGCGGAAAATCGACGATCTTTTCCTTTGGCGTCGGATCGCCGGCGACAGTGATTTCCGACGCTTCGCCGCCGCAGAACTCGAGCACCATCTGAGTGGCGAGCTCGAGGCCGGGCAGCATGAAGGCAGGATCGACACCACGCTCGAAGCGGTAGCGCGCATCGGAGTTGATGCCGAGCTTGCGGCCGGTCTGTGCGATATTGAGTTCGTCCCAGAGCGCCGATTCCACAAGAACATTTGTGGTCGTCTCCGAGCAACCAGTTGCCTCGCCGCCCATGATGCCAGAGAGCGACTCGACGCCCTTTTCGTCGGCAATCACACAAACCGCCTCGTCGAGCGCGTAGGTCTTGCCGTCGAGGGCCAGCAGCTTCTCTCCGTTTCTTGCGCGCCGCACCGTCAGATTGCCGTGCACCTTGTCGGCATCAAATACGTGCAACGGCCGGCCGCGGTCGAAGGTGACAAAATTGGTGATGTCGACAAGCGCGTTGATGGGACGCAGCCCGATTGCGGTCAGTCGCTTCTGCAGCCAGTCGGGTGAGGGACCGTTCTTGACGCCGCGCACCAGCCGCAACCCGAAGGCCGGGCATAAGGACGGCGTCTTGCCGAAATCGAGCGTGATTTTCACCGGGCAAGGGAAGGAGCCCTTTACCGGTTTGGGAATCTTGTCTTTATAGGTGCCGATCGAAGTTGCGCCCAAGTCGCGTGCAATACCCGAAACGCCCGTGCAGTCTGGGCGGTTGGGCGTAAGATTGATTTCGATAACCGGTTCGCTTGCACCTGCCCATTCAACGTAGGATTTGCCGACCGGCGCATCCGCCGGCAGGTCGATGATCCCTTCATGGTCATCGGAGATCATCAACTCGGCGGCTGAGCACAGCATGCCGCGGCTTTCGACGCCCCGGATCGTGCCGACCGTCAATGTGATGTTCTTTCCTGGGATAAAGGTTCCTGGCGCCGAGAAGACACCTTTCATGCCCGCCCGTGCATTGGGCGCCCCGCACACGACCTGAATCGGTTTGCCGTCGCCGATATCGACCATGCAGACCTTGAGACGGTCCGCGTTGGGATGTTTGTCGGCCGAGATGACGGATGCAACCACGAACGGCTTGAGCAGGTCCGCCTTATCCTCGACGTTCTCGACCTCAAGGCCGATCATCGTAAGCTTATCGACGATCTCGGCCAGCGACGCGTCAGTTTCGAGATGCTCCTTCAGCCAGGGCAACGTGAACTTCATGCCGCTTTCTCCGACGTCCAGAAATAGAGAAGCGGCAGCAACGCGAACACCACGATGGTGAACAAGATCGCGGCACGAATGCAAAGACTGTAAAGCTCGGCGCGTATGATCAGTTCGCGATGAATGATATCTTGAACATGATCTGCAGCCTCGAATTCATGGGCGTGGAATACTGCCAGACATCGCAGACAGCCGAGCGCAATCAGCAGATAGATCGCCATTTCCATGATAACGATCCCGACTTCAATGTCGCTATCGGCGACAAGCGGCGCGATCAGGCCGAGCCCGGCGATCATCATCGACGTGTGGGTCAAAAGACCTGTGGCCTTGGCGTCGATCGAGGCGAATGTGTGCGCTGCCTCGGCCGACATCTCCTTGTCGCGCTTACGCAATGTAGATTCGTAACTCGCGATCTTGTGCGCATTCCACCCGCGCGTGACCAGCGCGAAGAAAGCGCGATCGAGCGGCGAGGGGGGTCGCGTCGCGGTCATGAACTCAGACCCCCAGCCAGCGTCGGAAAGTCCAGCGGGCGGAAGCCATAATGCGAAAGCCAACGCACGTCAGCCTCGAAGAAGGCACGCAGGTCGTTCATGCCGTACTTGAGCATCGCGATGCGGTCGATGCCCATGCCCCAGGCAAAGCCCTGATATTCGTCCGGATCGAGCCCGCAATTGCGCAGCACGTTGGGGTGCACCATTCCGCAGCCGAGGATTTCAAGCCAGTCTTCGCCTTCGCCGAAGCGAATTTCACCCTTGTCGCGCTTGCACTGGATGTCGACTTCGAGCGACGGCTCGGTGAACGGGAAGAACGACGGGCGGAAGCGCATCTTCACGCTGTCGACCTCGAAAAAGGCCTTGCAGAATTCCTCGAGGATCCACTTCAGGTGACCGAGGTGAGAGCCCTTGTCGATCACGAGGCCTTCGACCTGGTGGAACATTGGGGTGTGGGTTTGGTCCGAGTCGCTGCGATAGGTGCGGCCTGGGCAAATGACGCGAATTGGCGGCTTTTTGCTGAGCATCGTGCGCACCTGGACGGGGGAGGTGTGCGTGCGCAGCAGCAGGCGCGAACCGTCCGGCTTCGGCGCGAAATAGAACGTGTCGTGCATTTCACGAGCCGGGTGGCCCTCGGGAAAATTCAGTTTGGTGAAATTGTAGTCGTCAGTTTCAACGTCGGGCCCTTCAGCGATCGCGAACCCCATGTCGGCGAAGATGGCTGTCAGCTCATCGGTCACCTGGCTGATGGGATGGATGCGGCCGGTCTCAGCTGGCGCTTCGCGCACGGGCAGCGTGACGTCGATCGTCTCGGTATTGAGCCGAGCATCAAGTGCGGCGGCACCGAGCGCATCTTTGCGTTGTGCAATCGATTCGGTGACACGGTCCTTGAGGCCGTTAATCGCCGGACCTTGCGTCTTTCGTTCGTCTGCCGACATCGTGCCGAGCGTCTTGAGCAACGCCGAGACCGAGCCATTCTTTCCGAGTGCGGCAATGCGGACGGCTTCGAGCGCCGCTTCGTCTTTCGCCGCAGCGACGTTCGCCAGAATATCTTTTTCAAGCTTTGCGATGTCAGACATGGCTTATCACCCTGTCATGCGCGGGCCCGACCCGCGCATCGCGCCTCGATTGGCGTTTGACGCGGACCTTACGCCGGCAACGCGGCTTTGGCCTTTTCCACGATTGCCTGGAATGCAGCCGGTTCGCGGATTGCAAGATCGGATAAAACCTTCCGGTCGACCGTCATGCCGGCTTTGGCCAGCCCGGCGATGAAGCGGCTGTAGTTCAGGCCAAAGGGCCGAACCGCCGCGTTCAAGCGCTGGATCCACAAGGCACGAAACGTGCGCTTGCGCCGCTTGCGGTCACGGAAGGCATATTGGTTTGCCTTCTCCACCGCCTGCTTGGCGATGCGAATCGTGTTTTTGCGTCGGCCGTAGTAGCCCTTGGCGGCCTTCAGGACTTTCTTGTGCTTGGCGTGTGAGGTGACACCACGTTTGACGCGGGCCATAGGAATTCTCCTTGGAATACGTGCAGATTACGGACGAGGGAACGACCGCGTAAGCGCGGTCGGCGAAAACCGGTCAGCCGTTCGGCAGCCAGTACTTCTTGACGTTGTCGCCGTCGGTCTTGAACAGCACATTTGTGCCGCGATGCTCGCGGATGGTCTTGGTGGTCCGCTTGATCATGCCGTGGCGCTTGCCGGTCTGCTGGTATTTCACCTTGCCGGTCGCGGTAATCTTAAAGCGCTTTTTAGCGCCCGATTTGGTCTTCAGCTTGGGCATTTGGCTCTCCTCATCGGCTAACTGCGGGCGCGCCCGCTGGCCGGAATGTGCTCTTTCGGGCACGTGAGCCCGGGAGCGGGTGCTCGGGATTGAGCGTTAATCGCCGCCACGGCAGCCCTTACCGGCCGGGCGGTGAATGCGCGGCGTTATGGCAGAGGCTGCTGCGGCATGCAACCGTCCGCTGCGCCGGAAAGCTAAATGGTGCCAAAACCAGCGCGCCACCCGCAATTTGCGAGTGGCGCGTTTGACGTGCCTGCAAAGCGTGCTGCCACACTACCGCGGCGCTAGCATCATGACCATTTGCCGGCCTTCAAATCGTGGTTCCGATTCAATCTTGGCGAAGGGGCCGGTGTCTGCTTTTACGCGTTCGAGCAATTTGTAGCCGAGCTCCTGGTGCGCCATTTCGCGCCCTCGGAATCGCAAGGTGATCTTGACCTTGTCCCCTTCTTCGAAGAATCGCTTCATAGAGCGCATTTTAACGTCGTAGTCGTGGTCGTCGATCATTGGCCGGAGTTTGATCTCCTTGACCTCGACGACTTTCTGTTTTTTTCGGGCTTCCGCCGCCTTCTTCTGCGCCTGGAATTTGTATTTGCCGTAATCCAGAATTTTGCAGACGGGGGGCGACGAGTTGGGGGCGATTTCGACTAGGTCGAGCCCCGCAGCCTGCGCCATGTCGAGCGCGGCTTGGATCGGTGTGGGACCGTGGTTGTGGCCACTGGCATCTATTAGCTGGACCTCGCGGACGCGGATCTCCTCGTTTATGCGCGGGCCGTCCTTCTGAACGGGCAGCGCGGACTTCATCGGACGACGAATGGCTACTTTCTCCTTATCCTGTTTCAACTGACCGTCGGCATCAGCGCGCCTTCGGAATAGCCGTAGATTGGTAGAAACGGCCGAGAAGTCAACGCAGTTCCGCAGGTATTGGTGTCTAACCGTTTGAAACCGAAGGCCAAACTGTTCAAATTGCTCTTATTTTGTCGTGACTTAATTTTGTGCGGAGACATCGGGCCGCATGCTTAGCCCGGCAATCTCCCGATAGAGATGCAACGTCTGCTCGGTCACAATTGCCGAATTGAAATGTCCCAGAACCCAGTCGCGGCCGCGACGGCCGATGGTTGCCCGATTGAGCTCGGGCATCGAGAACAAACGTAACAGGGCCGCGGCCAGCGCCGCATCGTCGCCGGACTGGAAGCGAAATCCTGCAATCCGGCTTTCGGGCACCGCGGGTGCGGTGAGCACGACATCGGCCCCAGCGCCGAGGTCGGACACGATAACTGGCCGCGCCATCGCCTGGCCTTCCAGGATTGCGCGCTGCACGCCCTCCGGCTGTATCGCCGCCGAAACAATGACGGATGCCGCCGCAAAGGCAGCGGGCATATCGGCAACCGGGGCCGCCATGCGGATTACATCCATTGTCCCAGTGGACAAGACGAGGTCCCAAAGCTCGCCTGTGTAGCGTGTACGGCCGCGATCTTCGCCGATAAAGACACAAAGAAAATCCTTCAAGCCCATTTCCTTGAGCCGCTTCACCGCTTTGACGACGACGTGATGACCTTTTCGGCGCAAGATGCGTCCGGTGATCAGAATAACTTTAGTCTCGCGCTTGACGCCCCATGCGCTTCGTATTGCCTCGATACGTTCGCGCGAGACCTTGTCAGGATCGAAACGGTCGAGATCAATGCTGCAAGACACGACGGTGATTTTGCTCCAGGCCGTGCCGTAGCGATCGTTGATCAGTTGTGCGATTTGCTCACTTGAGGCGATGACATGGTCTGCGCGCGCCATGATGCTGTTGTAAAAGTGCTTGAAGACGTTCTGCTCGCGAAAACCTTTATAGCAACTGGTCACAAGCGGTATTCCGCACAACCGCGCCGCAATAAATGCACTCCATGCGCCTGCACGGCCAAAGGCATGAATCACACGGCACTGCCGATCTCGCGCCATTCGCGTCAGCTTGATCGCGTTGCGCAGCATTAGGAGCGGATTGTTGCTCGAGACATCGAGTGGGACGAATTCGCCGCCGGCCGTCGTCACGTCGGCGACTAGGCGGCCAGCGCGCGACACGACGATGGTGCGATATCCGGCGCTCGCAAGAATGCGCACAAGTTCGACCGCGCCTGCGTCGGCAGCGCCCCCGTCGAGAGTAGGAACTACGACGAGCACTGCGGTCGAGCCGAGCGCGGCCTGAACTTTTCGCGTAACAATGTGCGACTGCACACTCGCTTCGGGGCTTGGTGCCGGCAAACTCGACATGACATCCGTTCGTGTTTAGCGGTGAGGTATAGACTTCACTGGCAACCTGAGCAACGGCTGCACATTGCCACAACGGCGATCTTCCTGCGAAAAGTAACCGATGAACGAACCGCGTCTCACATCCATCACTGTCGGGTCCGACAAGGACAGTCGACCGATAGCCGTGCGCGAGCGAAAGGGCACAAATCCCGGGCTTTTTTGGCTAGGCGGCTTTAAATCCGACATGAAGGGCACGAAAGCCGAGGCGCTTGATCGTTGGGCCGGAAAAGAAGGCCGCGCTTGTTTACGGTTTGATTATTCCGGCCATGGCGAGTCAGGCGGCTCGTTCACAGAGGGGACGATTGGCCGGTGGCTCGAGGAAAGTCTGGCGGTCTATTTGCATTTTGCGCGCGGGCCGCAGTTGATCATCGGGTCGTCAATGGGAGGCTGGTTGGCATTGTTGCTGGCCAGAGCCTTGGGGCCTAACAAGGATGCGGCGCCAATTGCGGGCATGGTGCTGATCGCCCCGGCAGTCGACTTCACCGAAGAATTGATGTGGAAGCAGTTTTCCAACGCAACCAAACGTGAAATTCACGAAA
>DASSSM010000073.1:0-2421 GCA_035708425.1 Pseudolabrys sp. | reverse complement strand
CCACTACGCGCCTGATCACCCGCGCGTGCTGATCGACGGCAAGCCGGAGCGCGCGCCCTGGATCGACCTTGCCGACCTCAGGTCAAAGGGCGCCGTGGTGGTGTGGACGGACGGCGATCTCAACGCCGTGCCGCCCCGATTGCGAAATGTCGCGGTGGATGCCGCCGTGCAGCCGCCTTTCGTGCTGCGCGACCGGCGCGGGGATTCCAGCATCAATGTCGGCTGGGCCATTCTTTATCCTCGGCCGTCATTCGCGGCTAGCTTACCGCATTGATCTGGTGCTGTTCGTCGCCGACGATTCGGCCATCGAGCAGCTCGATGTGGCGGTCCATGCGCTCGGCGAGGCCGAGATCGTGCGTCACCGCAACCACAGTCTTGCCGTGCTTCTCGACAATAGCGCGCAAAACCTCGAAGACCTGTTCGCTGGCCTTGGAATCGAGCGAGCCGGTCGGCTCGTCCGCGAGAATGATGGGGGGTTCGTTGGCAAGTGCCCGCGCCACCGCAACGCGCTGGCGCTGCCCGCCCGACAGCTGATCCGGCCGTTTGTTCATGTGATCACCAAGCCCGAGCAAGCCGAGCAGCTCGCGCGCGCGTGTTCTCATACCGCCCGCAGAATGGCGCCCCAGTGCGCGCATCGGCAGCAAGACGTTGTCGAGCACGGTGAATTCCGGCAACAGGAAATGGAACTGAAACACGAAGCCGAGCAACGAAAGCCGCGTGAATGCGCGCTCTTCTTCGTCCATATGTGCGGTATCCCGGCCGCGGATGAGCACCTCTCCGGTCGTCGGCAGGTCGAGCAGGCCGAGCAAATAGAGCAGTGATGACTTCCCCGAACCGGATGGCCCGGTGATCGCAACAAATTCGTTCTCGCCTACCGTCAGATCGACGTCCTGCACCAGCGTCGTCGGCACGATACCCGGCAGAATGCGCGTGACCCTGCGCGCCTCGATGAGCGGCCCTTTGGCCGTCGGTGCTTGTCGCTGCGGACCCGCGCTCACGTTGCGCCTCGGATGATTTCGACCGGGTGTAGACGCGCAGCTTTGCGAGCCGGCTGATACCCCGCCGCAATCGATGAAACGAGAGCGACAAGGCCGGCCAGTAGATAGTGGACATAGGTATATGTCAGCGGCAGGCGATCGGAATCGAGGAAAGGGTTGGTGATCCTGACAGTGCCAAGCGCGCGGCAGAGTAGATAGCCGAGGACAAATCCGACAAGCGCGCCAGCGAACCCGATGATCAATGCTTCGACCACAAAGATCGCACGCACAGTGAACTCCGAAAGGCCGAGCGATTTCATGATCGCGATGTCGCGCGCCTTTTCGTGGGTGATGGTGGAAATGATGTTGTAGGTCCCGAAACTGGCGACGAGCAGAATCGCGCCGACGACCGCATACATGATGATATTGCGGATGATGAACGTCGAAAGCAGATCCTCGTAAGCTTCCTCCCACGACACCGATTTGTAGCCGGTATCGCGTTCCACGCGGGCGGCGACCTCGCGTGATTTCAGTGCATCGGGCAGCCTAATACGCAATTCGTTGATCAGGCCGGTCTGCTGGGCAAGGATTTGGCCGGTCTTGGTGAGCACATAGGCCATGCTCTCGTCTTGCTGGCGGACGCCGGTATGGAAAAAGCCCACCACTTGCGCGGTGATGCGGGCACCTTGACTGGTCTGCAGCGTGATATTGGCTCCAATGCGGGCGCCGATCTTTTCCGACAACCGATCGCCGAGGACGATTGCATTGGTGGCGCGATAGAGCGCGTTGAGCGTGGCACCGCGCATCTGCTTGGGCAACTCCGACACGCTCGCCTCGCGCCGCGGATCGATGCCCGTCACCGTCGTGGACACATCGTGATTGGCATAGCGGATGATCGCCTGCACTTTCACGGATGGCGCGATGCCGCCGGGGAGCCACGATTCAAGCGCCGCCATCGTGGCAAGCGGATTTTTGATGCCAGGCCTGCGTGCTTCAGGTGTCAGACCGTGAATCTCGGCGCTCGCAAACAATTGCTCGGCAGGCTGCGGCGGCGGTTTTCGCCGCTCGTCGGTCACCGTGATATGCGGCAGCGTATTAACGAGCCGCTTGGTGAAATCGTCCTGCGAACCGTGCATTAACGAAGCCATCATGATCGAAAATCCGACACCGGTCGCAACACCGGCAATGGCAAAACCGGTCTGCCGCACTCGGCTTCGCACGTGCGTCCACGCGATATCGAGAATAAGATTCATGGGGTGACGCGCACGCGGGCGCCATCCTTGAGATCGGTCGAGGCCGGCGAGGCCACCCGCTCGCCATCACCAAGACCGGAAACGACTTCAACAGTCCGCGTGCCACGGATGCCGACCGTAACGTCGCGCTTGCGGACACGCGTGCCGTCAACGACATAAACAGCGTTGCCTTGCAGCGCATCCGCGGGGAC
>DASSSM010000072.1:0-2994 GCA_035708425.1 Pseudolabrys sp. | reverse complement strand
CAAAGCGAAATCAATGCGTTACGTCTCAACACGGGGCGAGGCCGCCCCGCTTGATTTTGTCGAGGTGATGCTCGCGGGTCTCGCTCGCGATGGCGGACTCTATGTCCCGGACTCCTGGCCGGCGCTCGACCGCGAGACGATTGCGGGTTTCGCCGGCAAGCCTTACGCCGAAGTCGCGGTCGACGTGATCCGTCCCTTTGTCGGCGGGAGCATTGCCGATGGCGATCTCGCGCGCATGGTCCGCGAAGCGTATGGCGGGTTCCGTCATCCGGCGACCACGCCGCTTGTTCAACTCGATTCCAGCCTGTTCGTGCTTGAGCTCTTTCACGGCCCGACCCTCGCGTTCAAGGATCTGGCGATACAGCTGGTCGCACGCCTCATGGACCACGCGCTGCATCAGCGCGGTGAGCGCACGACCATTGTCGTGGCCACGTCCGGCGACACAGGTGGCGCCGCCGCGGAGGCGTTCAAGGGGAGCGGGCAGGTCGACGTGGTGGTGCTGTTCCCGCGCGGACGCATTTCCGACGTGCAGCAGCGCATGATGACCACCGTTCCGGATAGTAACGTGCACGCCGTCGCGATCGAAGGCACCTTCGATGACTGCCAGGCATTGGTGAAGGCCATGTTCAATCATCACGCCTTCCGCGACCGCGTACGCCTGTCGGGCGTCAACTCAATCAACTGGGCGCGCATCATGGCGCAGGCCGTCTACTATTTCACGGCCGCGGTGGCGCTTGGGGCGCCGCATCGGAAAATCGCCTTCACGGTGCCGACCGGGAACTTTGGCGACGTCTATGCTGGCTATGTGGCCGCACGCATGGGGCTGCCGGTCGACCGCCTTGTGGTCGCGACAAACACCAACGACATCCTTGCGCGGACCTTTGCCACCGGCACTTACGAAATCCGCGACGTTGTTGCGACCATGTCGCCATCGATGGACATTCAGGTTTCGTCAAATTTCGAGCGTCTGCTGTTCGATGCGACCGGCCGCGACGCAGCTTCGGTGCGCACGCTGATGGGCTCGCTCGCGCAGTCGCGCCGGTTTGTGGTGTCAGCGCAAGCACTCAAGGAGTTGCGCGCGTTGTTCAGCGCCAATCGCGCGGACGAGCAGGAGTGCGCCGCTGAAATTCGCGCCTGGATGAAAGAGGCCAATTATTGCGTCGATCCGCATACGGCGATCGCCCTGGCGGTTGCCGAAAAGGAGACCCGCGATGCGTCTGTCCCGATGGTGGTGCTGTCGACCGCGCATCCGGCGAAATTTCCGGCTGCAGTGAAGGCCGCTTGCGGCGTCGAGCCGCCGCTGCCCGACTGGCTGGCCGATCTGCCGAAGCGGAAGGAGCGGGTCACGGTGCTGCCGGCCGATCAGGTAGCAGTTGAACGGTTTGTGACGTCGGCCTCGCGTGCCGCGCGTAAAGGAGCAGCGGCATGACTGTGCAGGTGACTCGTCTTCCGTCCGGCCTGTCGGTAGTTACTGACCGGATGGCACACCTCGAAACCGCGTCGCTCGGCATATGGATCGCCTCCGGCAGCCGCAACGAGAAGCCCGACGAGCACGGAATTTCTCATCTACTCGAGCATATGGCGTTTAAGGGTACGAAGCGGCGGACTGCGCGTCAGATTGCCGAAGCAATAGAGGCCGTGGGCGGCGATCTCAACGCGGCAACGAGCGTCGAATCAACCGGCTACTTCGCGCGTGTGCTCAAGGCGGACGTGCCGCTCGCGATCGACGTGCTGTCTGACATTCTCTCGGACCCGACATTCGATGCGGAAGAGCTCAAGCGCGAGCAGAATGTCATCGTGCAGGAGATCGGCGCGACCGAAGATGCGCCAGACGATCTGGTGTTCGACCGGCTGCAGGAAACGGCGTTTCCGGCACAGTCGGTCGGCCGCTCCATCCTGGGCACGCCGGATACCGTGCGCTCATTCAATCCGATGCGTTTGCGCGCCTATCTGTCGCGGAATTACAAGGCTCCGGGCATGGTCGTCGCTGCGGCCGGCGCAGTCGATCACGCCGCCATCGTTGCCGACGTTGAAAAGCGGTTTGCGAGCTTCACGGGACCTGCGGTGCCGACGTTCGAACCGGCGAACTTCCGCGGCGGCACGCGCGTGGAGGCACGCGATCTCGAGCAGGTCCATATCGCCATGGCGCTGGAAGGGCTGCCGGTGCGCGACGACCAGCTTTACAGCCTGCAGGTGTTTACGAGCGTGCTGGGTGGCGGGATGTCATCGCGCCTGTTCCAGGAAGTGCGCGAAATCAGGGGCCTTTGTTATTCGATCCATGCTTTTCACATGCCTTACGCGGACACTGGCCTGTTCGCGCTCTATGCCGGCACCGACGAAACCGATGCGCCAGAACTGATGCGCGTGGTGATCGATCAGATCGGCAATGCTACCGAGACCCTCAACGACACCGAGATCAATCGTGCCAAGGCGCAGATGAAAGCAGGGCTGCTGATGGCGCTGGAAAGCTCCGAGGCGCGTGTCGGGCAGCTGGCGCGGCAGATGCTTGCCTATGGCCGGCCGATTCCGCTCGACGAGATCGTGGCGAAGGTCGATGCCGTCACGATCGCAAGCGCGCGTGCCGCCGGTGCTGCGTTGATCAGCCGCGCAAAGCCTGCGATCGCGGCGCTCGGGCCCGGCAACAGCCTTGCCAGCACTGCTGCGATCGCTGAAAGTCTGTTTCGCCGCGCAGCCTGAACCGCGCGACCGGCTTTACGTCCATGGCACTGTTCCGAACCGTCAGCTTCACCGAGATCATCCCGGGCATTGCGGGCGCCGGCGTGACTTTACGGGCGCCGCACAGCGGCGACTTTGCCGAATGGGCTGCTTTGCGCGCAGCCAGCCGCAATTTCCTCGTGCCGTGGGAGCCGACCTGGCCATCAGACGATCTTACGCGCGGCGCCTTTCGGCGGCGGCTCAAGCGCTATGCCGAGGACCAGCGCAGCGACCTTGCCTATGCCTTTCTGATCTTCCGAAATGAAGATAACGCGATGG
>DASSSM010000071.1:0-5844 GCA_035708425.1 Pseudolabrys sp. | reverse complement strand
CCGGCGGTCACTTCCTCAAGATATTCGGGCGTGCCTTGCGACTTCAGGTGCCGCACGACTTTCTCGACTTCCTCGTCCGAGACGAAAGGTCCATGCACGCGGCTAATTCGGCCGCCGCCAGCCATGTAAAGCATGTCGCCTTGGCCGAGTAGTTGCTCCGCTCCCTGCTCGCCGAGGATCGTGCGGCTGTCGATCTTCGACGTCACCTGAAACGAGATGCGGGTCGGAAAATTCGCCTTGATGGTGCCGGTGATGACGTCAACGGACGGACGCTGCGTAGCGAGGATTACATGGACGCCCGCAGCGCGCGCCATCTGTGCCAGTCGCTGGATGGCGCCTTCGATATCCTTGCCGGCGACCATCATCAGGTCGGCCATTTCGTCGACAATGACCACGAGGAAAGGCAGCGGCTCGAGTTCGAGCTGTTCCTTTTCGTAGATTGCTTCGCCGGTTTCCTTGTCGTAGCCCGTATGCACCGTGCGTGTAAGCGTCTCGCCTTTCGCCTTGGCCTCGGCCACGCCTGCGTTGTAGCCTTCGATGTTACGCACGCCAAGCTTCGACATTTTCTTGTAGCGGCCCTCCATCTCACGCACCGCCCATTTAAGTGCGACGACCGCCTTCTTTGGATCGGTGACGACGGGCGTGAGAAGATGCGGGATGCCATCATAGACTGAGAGTTCGAGCATCTTGGGATCGACCATGATCAGGCGGCACTGATCGGGGCGCAGGCGGTACACCAGCGACAGGATCATTGTGTTGATGGCGACGGACTTGCCCGAACCGGTCGTGCCGGCGATCAGCAGGTGCGGCATGCGCGACAAGTCGACGATGACAGATTCGCCGCCGATGGTCTTGCCGAGGCAGAGCGGCAATTTCGCCGCGTTTTCGTTGTAGATCTCGCCAGTGAGCAGTTCGCGCAGATAGACCTTTTCGCGTGTAGGATTTGGCAACTCAATGCCAATTGCGTTTCGTCCCGATACCACCGCGACACGTGCCGATACCGCGCTCATCGAGCGGGCAATGTCATCGGCAAGGCCTATCACGCGCGACGACTTGATGCCCGGCGCAGGCTCAAGTTCGTAGAGCGTGACCACCGGCCCGGGACGCGCATTGATGATTTCCCCCCGTACACCGAAATCCTGCAGCACGCTCTCGAGTGCCACGGCATTTCCGTCGATGATTTCGCGCGACAAGGTCGTTCGCTCGCTTGCACGTGGCGCCGCGAGAAGATTGAGCGAGGGAAGCATGTAGCCGCTGCCGGAGCGGCGGGCAGGCGCACGCGGGGCAGCGCGGCGGCGGGGCGCTGGTTCAGCGTCTTCATCTTCGTAGTCGTCGTCGTATCCGCCGGCGCCACCGTCGCCGTCAAAACGCGGCTCGAGCCGTGGGCCACGCACGACCGGCAGCGGCGTGCGTGTGCGCGCCTCGCCGCGGATCATCCGGCCGACGCGCGCCTTCCAGCTCAGCAGCGCATGCACGATCATGCCTAGCCACGCCGAGCCGCGGTCTTCGCCGGCCTCCTCGTCCTCGAGCTCTTCCCCTTCTTCTTCATCGAGATCGCGGGTGATGGACTTCCTGGTGTGCGCACGGCCGCCGCATGCGACCAACAACGTCACTGCCGTTGCAAGACTGAACACAATGCAGAAGACGAACCGGGTGAGGCCGCCGAGCGGCGCGCCGAACACCATCGCCGGCAGTCGCAGCACCGCATCGCCGGCGACGCCGCCGAGCCCCGTGGGTAGTGGCCAGGATCCGATGTGCGGCAGCGTCGAGGCAAACGCTGCTCCGAGGAACGTGGCAAGGATCCAGAACAGGCTGCGCCATTTCTCGCCGAATGTTTTGTGCGACAGCAGTCGCCATCCGAGCAGCGCCTCGGGAACCAGGAGCAGTATTGCCGCCAGGCCGAGCAGCTGCATTGCCAGGTCGGAGAAAATCGCACCCGGATAGCCGAGCAGATTGTGGATCGGCTTTTGCGTCGCGTGACTGAGCGAGGGGTCCTGCACCGACCAGGTCGCAAGCGCTAAAGCGCCGAGCAATGCCAGCGTGATCAAGGCAAGCCCGGCGAGCTCGCTCAACCGGCGCCGGATGATCTCGCGAAAATGCTCCGAGACGAAGGCGATGACGTCGAGGCTGCGATCTGCTGCCCGCATGCTTTTACATCCTTATCCGAGCACGGCGACGAGGCGATGCAGCGCCTCCGCCGTAGCCGTCTTGTCTTGCACCATGGCGACGCGGATATAATCCGCGCCAGGATTGCTGCCGTCGGCTTGCTCGCGCGCGAGATACCGTCCCGGGACCACGCGAACGCCGGCTTCGGCCCACAATCTTTTGGTCGCGATCTCACTGCCACCCTGCTTCGACACATCGAGCCAAAGGAAAAAGCCTCCGGCCGGGCGTTCGTAACCATAGCGGCTACCGATGATCTGGTCGGCGAGATCGAATTTCTCCGAATAAAGCTTTCGATTCTCTTTCACATGCGCTTCATCCTGGTAGGCGGCAATCGCAACATATTGCGCGGGCATCGGCACCTGCGGTGCCGCGACGTTGCGCAGCTCGAGATAGGGACCGAGAAATCTCCGATCGCCAGCGGCGAATCCGACGCGCATGCCGGGCAGATTCGAGCGCTTGGATAGCGAGTGAAATACCACGACGTTTGCGAAATCGGGAGCCGCTGCCTCGAGCATGCCCGGCGGGGCATCCTTGTTGTAGATTTCGCAGTAGCACTCGTCTGCAAAAACGAGAAAGCCAAACCGGCGCGCAAGCTTCACAAGCCTGTCGAGATAGTTGCGATCTGCGACCGCGCCCTGCGGGTTTGACGGCGACGCGATATAGCAGGCGACGGTGCGCGCGAGCAGCGTGTCGTCGAGCGCGCCGAGATCAGGCAGGAAGCCGGTTGCCCGTGCGGCGGGCAGGTAGACCGGCTCGCAGTCGGCAGCGAGCGCGCCGGCGGAATAGGCGGCGTAAAACGGATTGGGAATGAGGACGGCAGGTTTGCCAGCGCGGCGAGTCACCCAGCGCTTGGCGGCGATAGCCCCGAGGAACAGTCCTTCGCGCGTGCCGTTGAGCACCAATACTTCAGTTTCCGGGTCGACGGGCCGCGCAAGCCCATAACGGTTGTTCAGCCACGCGGCGACCGCACGCCGGAACGGTTCGATGCCTTTGTTGGCCGGGTAGCGGCCGAAGTCGGCAATGTGCGCTGCGAGTGCCGGGCCGACAAAGGACGGTACCGGATGCTGCGGCTCCCCCACCGACAAATTGATGACAGGCTTGCCCGGCTCGATACCCGCGATCAGCTCGGTGAGCCGCACGAAAGGAGAGCGGGACTCGACCGCCGGAGCAGTAAATGAAACAGGCTCGCTCTTGCCGGTCATCCTGGACATGCGGTTACAAGGCGGGGCCCCGGCCCGCCGTACGAGGGCCTCGATACAATAAAGAGAGCGAGGTTAAGACCCGATTAACCATCAGGAATTTCGGCGTTTTTTGGCTTGGGTGCGGAAAAAAGGCCCAAAAAGAGAGACCCCGGTCCTTGCGAACCGGGGCCTCGACGGAGGGGACGGTGCCGGGTTCCGCCCCGACCGCTTGCTCACATGGTGTAGGCGCGTTCCCCGTGCGCCGTGATATCGAGGCCTTCGCGTTCGGCTTCTGCCGGAACGCGCAGTCCGACCAGCACATCCACCACCTTGTAGATGATGGCAGAGCCAACACCTGACCACACCAAGGTGGTCAGCACCGCCTTGAACTGCGCGATCAGCTGGGTTGCCATGTCGTAGTCGGCGATTTTGCCAACCGTGTAGTCCATGATGCCGGCGCCACCGAGGGCGGGATTCACCAGGATGCCGGTACCGATAGCGCCGACGATGCCGCCGATGCAGTGCACGCCGAATACATCGAGTGCGTCATCGTAGCGGAAGGCATTCTTCACCGTTGTCACGAAGAAGAAGCACACCGGACCGACGATCAGGCCCAGCACGAGCGCGCCCATCGGGCCGGAGTAGCCCGACGCAGGCGTGACCGCGACCAGACCCGCGACGCAACCCGATATCGCGCCGAGCAGCGAGGGCTTACCCTTGACCGCCCATTCGGCAAACATCCACGCGAGTGCAGCGGCCGCGGTGGCGACGAATGAGTTGATCATGGCAAGCGCAGCGCCGCCATTGGCTTCGAGGTTCGATCCTGCGTTGAAGCCGAACCAGCCGACCCACAACAGAGATGCGCCGACCATGCTCAAGGTCAGCGAATGTGGCGCCATAACCTCTTTGCCATATCCGAGGCGCTTGCCGATCAGCAACGCGCCCACCAGGCCGGCGATACCGGAGTTGATGTGCACGACAGTGCCGCCGGCGAAATCGATCGCGCCCCAGATGAAGACTTGACCTGCATCGGCCATAACTTCATCAAGCTTGGCCTGTGCAGCAGTTTTGGCTGCACCATCGGCTGCGGCGGCAACGGCCTTTGCGGCATCGGTGATCGCGTCCGGACCGGCCCAGTACCAGACCATATGCGCGATCGGGAAGTACACGAACGTCACCCACAGCGGAATGAACAGCACCACCGCCGAGAATTTCATGCGTTCGGCGAAGGCACCGACGATCAGCGCCGGGGTAATCGCGGCGAAGGTCATCTGGAAGCAGATGTAGATGTATTCATGGATGGTGGCGCCATTGGAGAACGTTGCCGCCTGCGAATCCAGCGTAACCCCCATGAGGAAGGCCTTGGAAAAGCCTCCGACGTACGGAGAACCGCCGGTGAAGGCGAGGCTATAGCCGTAGATCACCCAGATCACCGTAACGATGCAGACCGTGTAGAACACGTGCATCAGCACCGAGAGCATGTTCTTTGGACGCACCATGCCGCCATAGAACAGCGCGAGGCCAGGGATAGTCATCAACAACACGAGCACGCTGGAGGTCAGCATCCACGCGTTGTCGCCTTTGTTGAAAGTCGGTGCCGGCGGGGCAGCCGGGGCGGCAGCAGGCGCTGCGGCCTGGGCCAGTGCCCAATCGGAAATCAGAACACCCGCGGCAAGCGCAGCAAGCCCCAGCACCACGCGGGAATTTAGTTTGAACGTCATGGTCTACTCCTGTGAAAGCGAATTGCGCGGTTGCTAGAGCGCCGCGGCGTCGGTCTCGCCAGTGCGGATGCGCACGGCGTTGTCCAGATTGAAGACAAAGATCTTTCCGTCGCCGATCTGTCCGGTCTTCGCGGCATTGGTGATGGCGCTGATGACCTTGTCGACCTGCTTGGTGTCCACTGCCACTTCGATCTTGATCTTGGGCAGGAAGCTCACCGCGTACTCGGCCCCACGGTAGATTTCCGTGTGCCCCTTTTGACGCCCGTATCCCTTGACCTCGGTAACGGTCATCCCTTGCACGCCGATGGAGGTCAGAGCGTCACGGACCTCGTCGAGCTTGAAGGGTTTGATAATGGCCATGACGATTTTCATGGATTCGATCCCCGCTTGAGCCCGTTTGTTTCGTCACACAGTGCGGGCGGGTTCACTGGGCTTGCGCCCGCGAAGCTTGCTTCGCAGGCATAGCCGCAGGGATAGAATCAAACGCCGTGCCAGATGCCGTTCAGACGGCTATCTCGCTGATTCAATAGGGGGAATTTGCTGGGAAGCGGTCCAACCTAAATACCACCAAGGACTGACGCCCAAAGTAGCGCCACGGCTTTCGGGGTATGCCCAAAAATTAGCCAGAGAACACGTTTGAGGAAAACCACGCCGGCAAAGCCGCCGGCGCGGTAACCGCTCACTATTGCAGCGCCTCACCGTGCAAACTGACGTCAAGACCCATGACTTCGTCCTCCTGTTTCACGCGCAACGGCACCAGCGCGCCGATCACTTTG
>DASSSM010000070.1:0-7333 GCA_035708425.1 Pseudolabrys sp. | reverse complement strand
CGGCGTTTTTGCTGGCGTATGAGCCGGCAAAGCGGCTTGCTCGGCTTAATATAGAGCTCAATAGCGCATTGGTCGGTGTGCGGGTCCTGTTCGAGGTCATTGACAGCCCACCGAGCGAGGCGCCCGACGACAACAAGCCCGCCCTGCAGACCACGACCGCCCGGCTTGAATTGAAGAACGTTTACTTCGCCTATCGCGCCGATGAGGCGATCCTGCGCGGCATGTCCTTCGTGGCCGCTGCCGGCAAGCTCACGGCTCTGGTTGGCCCCTCGGGAGGCGGAAAGTCGACCGTGTTCAATCTGCTCCTGAGATTCTACGAGAACGAACGCGGCCTGATCACAATCGACGATCAAGACATTTCGAAGGTATCCCGCCGCTCGTTGCGTCAGCACATTGCCTATGTCGGCCAGGACGTGTTTCTGTTTCGCGGCACGATCCGGGAAAATATTGCTTTCGGAAAACCCGGCGCCAGCGACGACGAGATCGTCGCCGCCGCCAAGGCGGCCTATGCCCACGATTTCATCCTGTCATTTCCGCGCGGATACGATACCCCGGTCGGCGAACACGGCCTGCAACTGTCCGGGGGGCAACGGCAACGGGTCGCCATTGCACGTGCGCTCATCAAAAATGCCCCGATCATCCTGCTTGACGAGGCGACTGCTGCGCTCGACTCGGAATCCGAGCTGCAGGTGCGCGAGGCGATGGAACATCTCTGCCAGGGCCGCACGACACTGGCGATCGCGCACCGGCTGCACACGGTATCGCATGCCGACAGGATCTATGTCGTGGAGGACGGGCGCGCGGTCGAGTCTGGCCGCCATGACGAGCTGCTCCGCAAGGGCGGCCGCTATGCATCCTTCTACAAGCTGCAGCTCGAGACACAGGAGCCGGATAGCCCGGTCGTCGCCGTTGCGTCATCGTAACTTGGCGCAGTTGACGGCGGCGCACTTCACCTGATACGCACAGCCGTCTTTCACCCGGCAGCCGTCTCGCGCGGCCGGGCACCCTCCATCAGCAAGAAAATCCAACGGCCAACAGACATGTCCGACAGCCGCTACGTCATTTCGCCTCCGCCCCAGGCCACGATTGCGGTCGCGGGGACCGACAAGGTCTTTCCGGTTCGCCGCATCTGGTGCGTCGGGCGAAACTATATCGAGCACATCCGCGAGATGGGCCAGGACGAGCGCGCTCCGCCGTTTTTCTTTGCGAAGCCTGCCGATGCGATCGTTCCCGATGGAGGCACCGTCCCTTATCCCTCGCTCACGAAGGACATGCACCACGAAGTCGAACTGGTGGTCGCGCTGAAAAGCGGCGGCCGGAATATCCCCGTCGCCAAAGCGAATGACTGCATTTACGGCTACGCGGTCGGCATCGACCTCACCCGCCGCGATCTGCAGATCGCCTCGCGCGACGTGAAGCGGCCCTGGGAGATCGGCAAGGCATTCGACAGCTCGGCGCCGTGCGGACCTTTGATGCCGGCAAGCAAGATCGGCCATCCGGCCAAGGGCAAGATTGTCCTCAAGGTCAACGGCAAGGTGCGTCAGGATGGCGACCTCAACCAGATGATCTGGAACGTGCCGGAGACGATCTCGAAGTTGTCGGAAATGGTTGCGCTTGAACCCGGCGACGTGATCATGACCGGGACGCCCTCCGGCGTTGCGGCCACGGTTGCCGGCGACAAGATCGAGTGCGAGGTCGAGGGCGTCGGCAGGCTCTCCGTCGCCATCGGACAGCCGCTGAAATAGTTCAGCTATAACCCGAGATAGGCCTGACGAACGCGGTCGTCGCGGAGCAGTTGCTCGCCCGATCCCGCGAGGGTGATGCGGCCATTTTCCAGCACATAGGCGTGGCTCGCGAGCTTCAGCGAGACTGCGACGTTCTGCTCGACCAGCACGCATGTGAGGCCGTCGCGGTTGAGATCGCGCACAGTGGTGAGCACGCTTTGCACGAGCGCGGGTGCAAGCCCGAGCGAAGGCTCATCGAACATGATGAGCTCCGGATCGCTCATCAGACAACGTCCGATCGCGAGCATTTGCTGCTCGCCGCCCGAGAGCGTTCCGGCCGCCTGATTCCGGCGCGCCGCCAGAACCGGAAACATTGCATAGACACGGTCGAGATTGCGTTCCCGCCCGGCGCGGGCACGCGACACCAGAGCGCCCATCGCAAGATTTTCGGCGACAGTAAGCGTTGGGAACACCTGCCTTCCCTCCGCAACCTGGCCGATCCCGAGGTCGCAGACCTTATGGCTTGGCCAGCCAGTTATGTCAGTACCCCGATAAAGGATCCGGCCCCGCGCAGGCTGGTGCATCCCGGCTATCGTGCGGATCAGCGAGCTCTTGCCGGCACCATTGGCACCCACAATCGTTACGATCGCACCTTGCTCAATCTCGATCGCGATATTGTCGAGCGCCTGCGCGTCTCCATAAAACACATCGAGATTTTCGACGCTAAGCATCAGCCGACGGCCTCCGCGCCGAGATAAGAATCGATGACAGCGGGATTGCGCACCACCGCATCCGGTGCGCCCTCCGCAATTGCCGCACCGTGATAAAGCACGAGAACCCGCGCGGCGAGCGCCATCACGGCGCGCATGACATGTTCGATCAACAAAATGGTAAGCCCGGTCTCGCGGTTGAGCTCGCGCAGGGTCGCAACGACGACATCGACTTCCATCGGCCGCAGGCCTGCCATCACCTCGTCGAGCAAGAGCAGCTTCGGGTCGGTGGCAAGCGCACGCGCAAGCTCCAGCCTCTTCCGATCAGGCAATGTCAGCGAGGAAGCCAACTGATTGCGCTTGACGTGCAAATCGAGCCGACGCAGCACATCACGAGCGTGCTCGCGTGCGTCATCGACGTCGCGGCGATGCAACAGCGCACCAATAATGACGTTGTCCTCAACCGTGAGAGCGGGGAATGGCCGCACGATTTGAAATGTTCGGCCGATGCCACGCCTGCAGATCTTGTCCGGCGCGAGACCTTCGATACGCTCTCCGGCAAATGTGATGCTTCCGCTCGTCGGCGCGAGCATCCCGGCGACCATATTAAAGAGCGTCGTCTTTCCGGCGCCGTTCGGCCCGATCACCGCAAAAATCTCGCCGCCGGCAACGTCAAATGTCACGCTGTCGACCGCCAGCAGGCCGCGAAACTGCTTGGTAACTCCATTGACTGAAAGCAGTGCGGTCATTTCTGCCGCTCCGCCAGACCGAGCTTCCGCGCAAGCCAGGGCCATACCCCGTCGGGCATGGCAACAACAACGAGCAGCAGGATTGCGCCGAACACCACCTGCTTGATGCCGGGAACGTCGATGCCGAACGATTCCAGCAGGCTTCGCAGTCCCTCCCCGAGGATTTCGATTAAAAAACTCCCAAGGATGGGGCCGAACAATGTGCCGACTCCGCCGGCGATAGGTCCAAGGATGATGTCGATCGAGCGGGAAATATTGAATACCTGCTCAGGAAACAGGTTGTTGTAGTAAAACGCGTAAACGACGCCGGCAAACGATGTCATCGCGGCGGAGATCACGACCGCGATCATCTTGTAATGAAAGACGTCGATGCCAACCGAACGCGCGGCTTCTTCATCCTCGCGGATCGCCAGCCAGAAATATCCGATGCGGCTTTTCAGCAGCGCGCGGCAAAGAATAAAGGCCATTACGGTGGCCGCCAGCAGCACATAGTAGAACATCACCGGATGGCCGCGCAGCTGCCAGACATCGTTACGGGCGTATTGTGCAACGGGCAAAAACAGCCCGGATGAGGCATTGGTCCAACCGAAATGATCGAAGCCGACCCGTGCGAATTCGGCAAACGCGATGGTGAGAATGGCGAAATAGACGCCGGCAACACGGAAACGGAAGGCCAGGAAGCCTATAAAGGCACCGGTGAGTGCCGCGACAGGAATTGCCACAAGCAACCCGATCCAGGGGCCGATACCAAAATGGACATAGAGCGCCGCCGCGGTATAGGCGCCCAGCCCCACATAGAGCGCATGACCGAGCGACAATTGGCCGGCAAAGCCCATCATGATGTTCCAGGCCTGGCCCGTATACGCGAAGTACAGGATCAATATCAGCACGGTGAGCACGTAGTCGCCCGCGAATAGTGGCGCGACTAGTAACCCGACAAAGAGCGCGCCAAGCAGGAAAAGGGCGCGCGCAGGGACGCCGGCCGTCAGCCGCCGGATCATGCCGTCCTCTTGCCCATGATGCCCTGCGGACGGAAGAGCAACACCAGAACCAGGATGGCAAAGGCGAACATGCTCTTGGCGGAGGGCGTGAACACGAGGCCCGCCATTGCTTCGGTAAGCCCAATCAGAACACCGCCAACGAGCGCGCCGGGCATCGAGCCCAGGCCGCCGGTGATAACAATGACGAAGGCGAGCAATGTGTACGCGGGCCCTGCGGCCGGGGTGACGTCGAAGATCAACAACAGCATCGGACCGGCGGCGCCGACGCACGCCGCGCCGAGCGCGAATGTCAGTGCGTAGAGCCGATTCACGTTGAGCCCGACCACCAGCGCCCCTGTGTAGTTATCGGCGCAGGCGCGTATCGAGGTGCCGAGCATCGTGCTGCGGAAGAAAATGAACAGCGCAGCAGACACTGCCACCGCGGCAAGCGCGGCATAGGCTTTGGTGGCGTCGATGATCAGCGGGCCGAACTGAAAGCTGTCAAAAGCGTAGGCGACCTGCACGTTCTGTGAGTTCGGGCCGAACATAATGAGAAGCCCGTTGACGATTATGATTGCTATTCCGACCAGCAGGAGGAACTGGCTGTGCTCGGGGCGAGTGATGAAAGGATTGATCAGGCCGGCCTGCAACACATAGCCAAATGCAAATAACACCACCGCGATCGGGATCAGCATGACCAGCGGATCGAGACGCAGCGCCGAAAACAAGGTGACCGCTATATACATCGCCACGGTCATCATCTCGCCGTGGGCGAAGTTGACCACGCGTACCACGCCGAAGATCACCGACAGGCCGAGCGCCATCAGGCCGTAGACAAGGCCTGTCAGCACGCCGCTGACGGCGACATTGAGATAGACGTCAATCGGCACGGATGAATCCTAGTAGGCAATGATCCGGCCGCCGAGTCTGGCGGCCGGAACGCAGTCGAAGCGATGCTTGTCAGCCGCGCTTGTCGTAAGGCTTTAGCGGCCATTCGGGTTTTGCATTGGCCGCCTCTTTTGGCGCCAACGTCACCAGCTTGCCGCCGCGATTCTGGACCGCGGAGCCCTTCAGCTTGTCATTCTGACCTTTCGCGTCGAACATGATCCCTGGGCCGGGGCTGACATTGTTGGTGATATTGGTTGTGCGAATGGCGTCGGCGAGCGCCTTCGGATCGGCCGAGCCGGCGCGCTTGTAAGCGTCTGCGGCGACCAACATCGCCTCGAACGTATAGACATGGTTGGTCGACATGCTCACGCCGGGATGCGCCTTCGCCAGCGCGGCTTCCAAAGCTTGGCTGAGCTTCTTGTTGGGATCGTACCAGGGCACCAGGCTGATCGGACCATCCGAAAGCTTGCCGAGGGTCTTGAGATACTGATCCTCGTACCATCCTGGACCGATGGCCAGCACCGCCATCGGCGTCCAGCGCTGCTTGACCAGCTCACGAGTCAGCAGAATCGCGTCGTTCAGACGGCTGACGGCGATGAGCGCTTCAGCGCCGGTCGCCTTGGCTTTTGCGATCTCCACCGAGAGATCTCGCGCAGTGGGGTCGTATGCGATTTCCTGCACAATCTGATAAGGCATCTCGAACTTCGGGAACATGGCGGCCATGCCCTTCTGGATCGACGTGCCATAGGTGTCGTTGACATGCAGCATGACCGCCGTTTTCGGCGCCGAGCCGGTGATCTGGAAAACCTCTTTCTGGTTGAGGAAGGCGTCTCGCAGGATCATGACCCCGGTCGGGAAATTGCGGAACACGAACTTGTAGCCCTGCTCCGTGATCGGCGGAGCGGCCGCAATATTGATGACGAGGGGAATGCCCTTTTGCTCGGCCACCTGCGCAATTGCTGAGGTCTGCCCGGAGTCGAATGCGCCGACGAGCAGCTGCGCACCCTCGCTGATCAGCTTTTCGGCGCGCGAACGAGCGACATCCACGTTCGTTTCCGTGTCCGCGTTCATGATCTGCAGCGACGGCAGACCGAGATCCTTGAGAATGCCCGCCGAAATGTCGACACCACGCTGGCAGTCCTGCCCGATGCTGGCCTGATAACCTGAACGCGGCAGAAGCACGCCGACCTTGAGCGCGGCGCCTTGCGCGCGAACGATGTTGAACGGCGCGGTTCCTGCAACGATGCCGGCCGCCCCGAGCCCTGCGTTGAAGCTTCGGCGGGATACGGCCGCCTTCGACTGAGATTTCTTCTTCATCGGATATCCTCCCTGGCCGAGCACGCGGCCCTTGTTCCGGATGATGCCGGATTTTTTCCAATCTTCACAAGATCGAACCTCGGCCGCAGCGACCTTCGCGCGGACCGTTCACCCATTCCCGATATTCACCTGCATATTGTTGACTAGGACAACAAATTTCGTCAACACCGTTAGTGACGACCGGGACGAGGCTACCCCCATGTCTGACGCCAGACACGCCACAAAACGGGCCGTGCCGCTGCGCAAAACGACGCAGAAGCGCGCGAGCGCGCCCGTTATCGAGCTCGGCGTACTCAACGAGCGGCTGGGCTATTTCATCCGCCGGGCACAGCTTTGGGTGTTTCAGGACTTCATCCGCAGGCTGTCATCGATCGACATCAGTCCGGCCGAATTCTCCGTCCTGGTGGTCATTGGCGCCAATACGGGGCTGTCCCAGGCGGAGCTGGCGACAACCTTGGGCATTGAGAGGGCGCGATTGGTACGCTTGTTGCACCGTCTGGAAAGACGCGGTCTGACGCAGCGGCTGCCATCGTCTGCCGATGGTCGTCGTCATGCGCTGCGGCTTACCGCGGACGGCCAAAAGATTTTGGCGCGCGCCAAAATTCTGGCTGCACAGCATGAAGCAGCGCTGAAAGAAAAGCTCGGCGCCGAACGTCACCGGTTGTTGCTTGAATCGTTACGGGCGTTCTAGGCGCTTACCCGCCGAATAATCGTTCAACCGCCATCGCTATGCGAAACAGGCGCTGGTCCTGACCATTGCGGGCAACCAGCATCAAACCGGCCGGAAGCCCGCCTTCGCGCGGGATCGGCACCGAGATGGCACAGAGATCAAAGAAATTCACAATAACCGTATTGCGCAACAACATCGCGTTCCTGCGCGCAAATTCCTCGGCCGGCGCCACCTCCTGTAATGTCGGTGCCACAATCGGCGTGGTCGGCAATGCCAGAATGTCGAGGTCGGCCAG
>DASSSM010000069.1:0-4612 GCA_035708425.1 Pseudolabrys sp. | reverse complement strand
AGGAAACATGGACATAGAACTCGCGGTCGATGCCATGGAAATTGCCGGCACCATCGATCACATGGTGCTCTTTTCAGGCGACGGCGATTTTCGTTCGCTTGTCGAAGCCGTGCAGCGCAAAGGGGTGCGTGTAACCGTCGTCTCAACCGTAACGACGCAGCCGCCGATGGTTGCGGACGAGTTGCGCCGCCAGGCTGACGTTTTCGTCGACATCGTCGAATTGCAGACCAAGATCGGCCGCGACCCGGCGGAGCGGACGACACGCGAGGGCCGCCCTCCCCGCGAAGATCGCGCGGCATCCCATACGCCGCAATTCTTGCAGCGGCCGGCGTCGCCGCAACGCGCGGGTGCTCCGGTCGGGGCCGACGAAGACGACGACTCCTACCAATAGCGTTTTTGTTGCGCGCATGATCTTATCCGCGTGACGGCGTCCTGCGCCGGCAATTCTCGGATTCATGCGCGATGGCGAGGACTGACGGCAAGCCAGGACGAGACTGCCCGCGTTGCCCGCGGCTGGTCGCTTTCCGCAAAACATGGCGCGCGAAAGAATCCACCTGGTTCAATTCTCCGGTGCCCTCTTTCGGATCGATCGATGGGCGGTTGCTGATTGTCGGATTGGCGCCGGGGCTGCAAGGCGCCAACCGTACCGGCCGCCCGTTCACCGGTGATTATGCCGGGGTCCTGCTTTACGAGACGCTCGGAAAATATGGATTTGCCCGCGGGGAGTACCGTGCGCATCCCGATGACGGGCTCGAGCTTGTCGATTGTCGGATCACAAATGCGGTGCGCTGCGTACCGCCCGAGAACAAGCCGACGCCGGAAGAGATAAAAACTTGCCGTGACTTCCTGACGCCTACGATCGGCGAGATGAAAAAACTGCGCGCTATCGTTGCTCTCGGACGCATCGCGCATGAAAGCACGGTGCGCGCGCTCGGCGGTCGGCTGGCTATTCTTCCGTTTCTGCACGGAAGGAGGCACGAGCTCGGCCCAATTGCGTTATTCTGCAGCTACCATTGTTCGCGCTACAACACGAACACCGGCGTGCTCACCCCCGAAATGTTCCGAGAGGTCTTTGCAACCGTGCGCCGCTATCTCGACTCCTGAAGCCATGCGACAACCTCAGCGGCATTCTTGTCCGGCGGAAAGACGGGATAGAACGTCTTTGTAATCTGGCCGTCGTCGACAACAAGCGCCATGCGCTTGAGCAGCGTCAAACCCGCGACCGAGAATGTCGGAAGCTTTAGCGCCTTTGTCAGCGCCAGTTTCTCGTCCGACAACAATGCGAATGGCAGATGCAGGCGCGTCGCTGCTTCACGCTGGTAGGCCGTATCCTGCGTCGAAAGACCGTAGAGATGCGCTACGCCGAGCCGCGCGATCTCGCCGAAATGATCGCGAAATGCGCAGGACTGCGGTGTGCAGCCTCGTGCGCCCGGAATCTGACCCCATCTGATCGGCGGATCAACGCCCGGGACGCCTGTCCGCGGATAAATATAGATGACGGTCCGGCCACTCAGCTTGGACAGATTGACAGGCGCCCCGTCGGTAGCCGGAAGCACCAAATCCGGCAGCCTTGCCCCCGCGAGATGGCGCGCTGCACCGTCATCTTGCGGGACGGGAATGCCCGGCGGCAGAAATTGCGGATTATGCGTGCCCGGCGCTTCGGTCATTTCTTTGCTCCATAGCTCATAAACTCCATGAGCGAACCGTCCGGATCCCGAAAATAGACCGACGTGCCCGGCCCTTTTGCGCCGAACCGCTGCATCGGGCCGCATTCTATGGCAATGCCGTGTTCCTTCAGATGCCTTATCGCGTCGTCAATCGCTCCTTGCCATTCAAAACAGAGATCGCTGTTGCCAGGCTGGACCGGCCAACGTGCAACTTCGGCAGGCTTTACACCTGGTCCATGCACATTGAGCTGCTTGTCACCAAGCCGGTAGGCCCAACCGTGCGGCCGTTGCACGAGTTCGGCTCCTATTACTTTTTCGTAGAATTTATTGGACCGGTCCCAATCGGAAACGTGGATGACGCAGTGATCGAGTCTGGTTGGTACCATGCTGATTTTCCTGATCTTTCTTACTCACAGCAACGTGATTGCAGTCGATCGTCAAGTCTCCGGTGTCAGCACTTAGTGACAGTATGCTTGGCGATCAATGATCCGGGGAGCAAGACTATGACAATCCAAAAATGTGCCAGCCTTGGCTTTCTGGCTACCGTCGCGCTTTTTGGTGCGACAGTCGCCGCTGCCGCGCAGACCGCGTCGGTCATCATGAAAAATGCCGAAGGCAAGGAGGTCGGCTCGGTCAATCTCACCCAAACCACGCAAGGTGTGTTGATTAATGCAGCGCTCAAAGGGCTGCCGCCAGGCGAGCATGCGTTTCACGTCCACGCTGTCGGCAAGTGCGAGCCTCCCTTCACGTCCGCGGGGGGGCACTTCAACCCCGGGGCGAAGAAGCACGGGATGATGTCACCTGAAGGCCAGCATGCCGGCGATATGCCCAATCTGCACATCCCGCAAAGCGGAGATCTCACTGTCGAAGTCTTGAATGCCGCTATCACGCTTGAGAAGGGCAAGCCGAATTCGGTGTATGACGCCGATGGCTCGGCGGTCGTCATTCACGCTGGAAGCGATGACTACAAGACCGACTCTACAGGTGAAGCCGGCGGGCGGATCGCCTGTGGTGTGATCCCATAAACGATCGGGCGCGCTGCGGCCTAGCCTTTCATGCGCATCAGGCGGCCGCGTTCGCGCTCCCACGACCGCTTTTTGAGCGTTTCGCGCTTGTCGTGCAGCTTCTTGCCGCGCGCCAGCGCTATCTCAACTTTGGCACGGCCTTTTTCGTTAAAGTAAAGCTTTAACGGGACGATGGTCATGCCTTCGCGTTCGACCGCCCCGGTCAGTCGGTTGATTTCGCGCTTCTGCAGCAGCAGCTTGCGTGCCCGCTTCGGCGCGTGATTGAAGCGGCTCGCCTGCAGATATTCCGGGATGTTGGAATTGATCAGCCAGAGCTCCCCGCCGCGCGCATCGGCGTAGGACTCGGCGATTGTCGCCTTTCCTGCGCGCAATGATTTGACCTCGCTGCCGGTGAGAACGATGCCGGCTTCGAAAGTCTCGCCGATCGCGTAGTTGAAACGCGCCTTGCGGTTGTCGGCGACCACCTTGAAGCGGCGCTCGGGCTTTGTGGCCATGTGCGACGGTTACGGTTCAGCGCGATTTGAGTTGATCGCGGATTTCCGTGAGGAGCTGCTCGGTCTTCGACGGTTCCGGCGCCTTTTCCTCCTCCTTGCGGGCAAGCCGGTTCAGTGCGCGGATCGCAAGGAAGAGTACGAAAGCAATGATGATAAAGTTAAGCGTGACAGTGAGAAAATTTCCCCAAGCCAATACGGCACCTTGTTTTTTTGCCTCTACAAGGGTGCCGGCCGTCACCTTCGACGACAGCGGGATGTAATAGTTCGAAAAATCGATGCCGCCGGTAACCGCGCCGATCATCGGCATGATCACGTCGCCGACAAGTGAATTCACGATCCCCGAAAAGGCGGCGCCGATAATCACGCCGACAGCGAGATCGACAACATTGCCGCGCAGCGCAAATTTCTTGAATTCCTCAAGCATGACCAGAACCTGCTGTTTCGATTGACCCCTCCGTTCATTCCCGCGCAAGCGGGAATCCAGGGCTACGATCGCGGTCAGTGAGTGTTTCCCTGGGTCCCCGCTTTCGCGGGGACGAGCGGATCGTAGTTTTCGCCGCTAGACTAGTTGATCAGCCCGGCATGCACCATCGCCTGCCGCACGGCGGCCTGCGCTTTCTCGCTGGCCGGCACCATCGGCAACCGCACCGTGTTGGCACACTTGCCGATAAGCGACATCGCATATTTGATGGGCGCCGGACTGGTTTCCACGAACAGATTGATGTGCAGCGGCGCAAGCTTGTCCTGCAATTTAAGTGCGGTGGCGAAATCGCCTTTCAGGCAGGCCGCCTGGAATTCGGCGCAAAGACGCGGCGCCACGTTCGACGTCACCGAAATGCATCCGTGTCCGCCGTGCGCCATGAAGCCGAGCGCCGTGATGTCTTCGCCCGACAGCTGATTGAAGTCGGAGCCCATGGCCGCGCGCTGCTGGGAAACGCGTGCCATGTTGGCCGTCGCATCCTTCACGCCTGCAACGTTTTTCAACTCGAACAGGCGCGCCATCGTCTCGACCGACATGTCGACGATCGATCGCCCGGGAATGTTGTAGATGATGATCGGAACCCCAATCGCGTCGTTGATCGCCTTATAGTGCTGGTACAGGCCTTCCTGCGTCGGCTTGTTGTAGTAAGGCGTCACGATCAGGACGGCGTCGGCTCCGGCGTTCTCCGCATGACGGGACAGCTCGATCGCCTCTGCGGTGGAATTGGAGCCGGAACCCGCAATGACAGGCACCCGGCCATCGGCCTGGTCGACGCACCATTCGACCACCTGCTTGTGCTCGTCGTGCGACAAAGTCGGGCTTTCCCCCGTGGTTCCCACAGGAACTAGGCCGTTTGTGCCCTCCGCGATCTGCCATTCGACGATGTCGCGAAACGCCTTTTCGTCGAGCGAGCCGTTTTTGAACGGCGTGACCAGCGCTGTAAAA
>DASSSM010000068.1:0-4165 GCA_035708425.1 Pseudolabrys sp. | reverse complement strand
AGCTGCGCGATTTGCCGAACGACACCGACTTTTATTGCGGCCACGAATACACCGCCGCCAATATCAAGTTCGCCCGCACAATCGAGCCCAACAACAAGGCCCTTGCCGCGCGTGAAGCCGAGGCAAACAAGCAGCTCGCGGAGAACGAAGCGACCATCCCGACGACCATCGGCGAGGAGAAGCAGGCGAACCCGTTTCTGCGCGCCGACGTACCGGAAGTTGCCGCCGGCATCGGGATGGCGGGCAAACCCGCCGCGGAGGTTTTCGCGGAAATCCGCGCCCGCAAGAACAAGTTCTAGCGCCTATGCCTAACCCAACCGCGGCGGACATGATCCGCGCGCTTAAGCTCAAGCCGCATCCGGAAGGTGGCCACTATCGCGAAACCTTCCGCGACTCCCGTCAATTGGATGGGCGGCCCGCATCGACCGCAATCCTATTCCTGCTTGCGCGCGGCGAACGATCACACTGGCATCGCATCGACGCGGTGGAGATCTGGCACTACTACGGAGGCGCGCCACTCAAGCTCGAGATTGTCGACGGAGCCACGGAAGAAATCTTCAGGCTTGGCGCCGATATCCACGCCGGCGAGGTACCGCAAGTGACGGTGCCTGCGCGCGCCTGGCAGGCCGCCGAAAGCCTTGGCGACTGGACGCTGACTGGCTGCACCGTTGCGCCAGGATTTTCGTTCGATGGCTTCGAACTGGCGCCGTCGGGCTGGAAGCCGGCCAATCAGACAGGACAGAAATAAGGGGAGTTGCTGTGACCACCAAACTCGACCAGGCGCGAGAAGTGCTCGCGCGTGCCAACAGAATCATTGCAAACGAGAGCGTGCTCGACGCTTTCGGTCACGTCAGCATGCGTCATCCGACGGATCCCGGACGATACCTTTTGTCGCGCTCACGCGCGCCCGAACTCGTGCAGCCGGACGACATTCTGGAATTCACGCTCGATTCACAGCCGGTAAGGCCGACCGATGTCCGGCTCTATGGCGAACGCGTCATACATGGCGGCATCTATCAGGCGCGGCCCGATGTGCACGCGGTTTGTCATCACCATGCGCCATCGATCTTGCCGTTCTGCATCTCCGGCATGGACCTCAGGCCGGTTTATCACCTCGGGGCGACGCTCGGCGAGAAAGTGCCCTTCTGGGACGCCCGCGATGATTTCGGCGACACAACTCTCATCGTGGCAAAGCCGGAAGAAGGCGCGTCACTTGCGCGCGCATTGGGCGAAAACTGGATCGTGCTGATGCGCCGGCACGGCGCAACCGTCGCCGGCATTAGCCTGGAAGAGCTTACGTTTCGTACAATCTACACCGCGCGCAACGCCGCGCTTCAGATTCAGGCGCACATGCTTGGGCTTGTGTCGCCGCTCAACCCGGCCGAGACGCGCCTTGCCGGTGAATACAATCTGCGCCCCGGTCCCGTCATGCGTGCATGGGAATACTGGAATGCGCGGCTTGATAAAGTCGAGGGCAGCGGGCGCACTCAGGTGCGCAAGCATGCGCCAAAAAAGTCTGCGTCCAGAAAAAAACGCCGACGCTGAGAGCGCATGTTACTTGCGGCCAGCCGCACGCATGCACGCAAGGTAGCCCTCGAGCGCGCGGCTGCGGTGAAATTTCAGGCCTTCCCTTCTGTAGTACTTTGGAAAGGCGACACGTCCGCCGTCCAGCGTCTGGGTACCGCCCGCCTCCTCCTTGGGGCGCAGTTTCAGTCCTTCGCGCTTCACGCCGACCGGCGGCGGAATAACACGCCCGCCGTTGCGAACGGCGCACGTGCAGGCAACCTTGTCGTAAATATCCTTGCAGCGCGGATCGACATCCTGCGCAAACACGAACTGAGCGGTTGAGAGGCAAACAATCGCCCCAACGATCAGAATGGCCCCAGTGCGATTCCCGTCCGGCATTGTGTCCGAAATGCTTAGATTAAATATTGGCCGCCGTTAGCGGTCAGCGTCGAACCGGTGATGAGACCCGCTTCATCCGACGCGAGGAACACGACACAACGCGCGATTTCCTCCGGTTCGCCCAGGCGGCCAATCGGAATTTGCGGCAGGATGGATTTCTCCAGGACATCCTTTGGCACCGCCTGCACCATCTCGGTGTTGATGTAGCCCGGGCAGATCGCATTGACGGTGATGCCCGAACGCGCAGCTTCCTGCGCCAGCGCCTTAGTGAATCCAAGCTCGCCGGCTTTGGCGGCGGAATAGTTCGCCTGGCCCATCTGGCCCTTCTGGCCGTTGATCGACGAGATGTTGACGATACGACCGAACTTGCGCTCGCGCATGCCTTCAATGACAGGCCGGCACATATTGTAGAGCGATCCGAGATTTGTGTTTATTACCGCGGTCCACTGCTCGGGCTTCATGCGATGAAACATTGCGTCGCGCGTGATGCCGGCATTGTTGACGAGCACTTCAATAGGGCCCACATCGGTCTCGACCTTTTTAATGCCCTCAGCACAGGCTTCATAGGACGAGACGTCCCATTTGAAGACCGGAATCCCGGTATCTGTCTTGAATTTCTGCGCGGCCTCGTCGTTCCCGCCGTAGTTGGCCGCAACTTTGTATCCGCTCGCCTTGAGCGCCTTGGCGATTGCCGCCCCGATCCCTCGAGTTCCACCCGTTACCAACGCAACACGCGCCATGACTTCGCCCCCTCTGATCTCTTCTTAAAACAACATGGCCGGGACATAGGCGTGCGAAGCACGCCGTCCTTCGGACGGCTATGCCCGGCCATGACGTAAATCAACTCGGCAGCACTGAGGCTTACCGCTCGACGCACATGGCGATCCCCATGCCGCCGCCGATGCAAAGCGTGGCCAAACCCTTCTTGGCATTGCGCTTCTGCATTTCATAAAGCAGCGTCACCAGCACACGCGCGCCTGAGGCGCCGATCGGGTGCCCGATGGCAATGGCGCCGCCATTGACGTTGACCTTCGATGTATCCCAGCCGAGATCCTTGTTGACGGCGCAGGCCTGTGCCGCGAATGCCTCGTTGGCCTCGACAAGGTCGAGGTCTTCCTTTTTCCATCCGGCTTTCTTGAGTGCCGCCCGTGACGCCGGGATCGGTCCGGTTCCCATGATCGCTGGGTCGACGCCGGCCTGCGCCCAGGAGACAATGCGCGCAAGTGGAGTCTTACCGAGCTTCGCAGCCTCAGAAGCTTTCATCAGCACTACTGCCGCCGCACCATCATTGATGCCGGACGCGTTGGCCGCCGTTACGGTGCCTTCCTTGTCGAAGGCAGGGCGCAACTTGGCGATCGAATCCATCGTCACGCCTGATTTCGGATATTCGTCGGTATCGACCACGACATCGCCTTTGCGTGACTTGATCGTAACGGGCGTGATTTCGTCCTTGAACTTTCCGGCCTTTTGCGCGGCTTCCGCCTTGTTCTGCGAAGCGACGGCGAATTCGTCCTGCTGCTGGCGCGTGATCTGCCACTGCTTGGCGACGTTCTCCGCGGTGTTCCCCATGTGGTAGCCGTTGAAGGCATCCCACAATCCGTCCTTGATCATGGTGTCGATCATCTCGAACGACCCCATTTTCACGCCGGAGCGCAAATACTGGCAATGCGGCGCCATGCTCATCGACTCTTGGCCGCCGGCGACGACAATTTCAGAGTCGCCGTTGAGAATGGCCTGGTAGCCAAGCGCAACCGCGCGCAGGCCGGAACCGCATAGCTGGTTCACGCCCCAGGCAGGGATCTCGACCGGAATTGCCGCCGCAATTGATGCCTGCCGTGCCGGGTTCTGTCCCTGCCCGGCGGTAAGGATTTGCCCCAGGATCACTTCGCTGACACGGCCGCCTTCGACTCCCGCTCGATCCATGGCGGCCTTGATGGCGGCTCTTCCCAGTTCATGCGCTGGAAGATTTGCAAATGCCCCGTTGAAAGCGCCGACCGGGGTACGGGCCGCGCTCACGATGACGATGTCGTCTTTCATCAGAAGCTCCTGTTAAGTCAGACTTTGGGGCATTCACTGGTTTTTTGGCACTGCCGCATCCTCGGTAGGCCAAGCCTGTCTGTCAACTCGACCCGCCACTCAGATATGCGCGACAATTGGTGCTTTTTCGACCTTTCCGCAAGAGATGCCAAAGCCGTTCCGGCGCTGCCGCGGTGCCACAAAACGGTGGCCCCGCGAAGCGGAAATTGGCTATGCTCAAAGC
>DASSSM010000067.1:0-7198 GCA_035708425.1 Pseudolabrys sp. | reverse complement strand
ACTGCAACACATCGGTGCGGACGAAGCCGATGCGCTCGAGCAGGGCGTAAGCAGCCGAAATCACGGCCAGCGCGGCGATCCCGCGCAGCAGCCATGCATCGAGCGAATCGATCCGTTGCGTCAGGCCCGATGCCCTAGGGACGCCACCCGCCGACCGCAACTCCCGGATTGCATTGCTTGCCCCAATGGCTTGCGATTGATACGTACTCTTCGATCGTCATGGCCGGTCTTTCCGGCCATCCATGTCTTTGAATTGAATGGGCAAATGCCGAGCAAGACGCCTTTCTACATCACCACAGCGATCTCCTACCCGAACGGGCCGCCGCATATCGGTCACGCCTACGAGGCAATCGCGACCGACGCCATCGCGCGCTTCATGCGGCTCGACGGCTACGACGTCTATTTTCTCACCGGCACCGACGAGCACGGTCAGAAGATGCAGCAGACCGCAGTACGCGAGGGGCTGACCGCGCGGCAACTGCGCGACCGCAACGTGCCGCGCTTCGAAGCCATGGTGAAGCTTCTCAATTGCTCGAACGACGACTTCATCCACACGACGGAAGAGCGTCACCACCGCGCGTCCATCGCCATCTGGGAAAAGATGGCGGCGGCCGGCGACATCTATCTCGACAAATATGCCGGCTGGTACTCGGTCCGTGACGAAGCGTATTACGGCGAAAGCGAGACGCATCTCAACGAGCAGAAGCAGAGGATCGCGACCAAGACCGGCACGCCGGTCGAGTGGGTGGAGGAGGAGAGTTACTTCTTCAAGCTCTCCGCCTATCAACAGAAGTTGCTCGACCTTTACGATCGCGTGCCGGATTTCGTGCTGCCCAAGGAACGGCTGAACGAGGTCGCGAGCTTTGTGCGCGGCGGCCTGCAGGATCTGTCGATCTCGCGCACGACGTTCGACTGGGGCGTGAAGGTGCCTGCCGACCCGGCCAAGACCAACGCCAAACACATCATGTATGTCTGGGTGGACGCGCTGACGAATTACATTACAGCCGTTGGCTATCCGGACGTCGGCAACGAGAAATTCAAGCGTTACTGGCCCGCTTCGTTGCACGTCATCGGCAAGGACATAGTCCGTTTTCACGCGGTCTACTGGCCGGCCTTTTTGATGTCGGCCGGCGTCGCCGTGCCGAAGCACATCTTCTCGCACGGGTTTCTGTTCAACCGCGGGGAAAAGATGTCGAAGTCGGTCGGCAACGTGATCGACCCCTTCACGATGGCCGGCACCTACGGCGTCGACCAGTTCCGCTACTTCTTCCTGCGCGAGGTGCCGTTCGGCCAGGACGGCAATTATAGCCATGAGGCGATCGTCAACCGCATCAATGCGGATCTGGCGAACGACCTCGGCAATCTTGCGCAGCGCTCGCTCTCGATGATCGGCAAGGCGTTCGGCGGCAAATTGCCGAAGCCGGGCGCGTTCAGTGATGCTGACAGAACAATTCTTGCGGCCGCCGACGCGATGATCGGCACGGCCCGCGAGCACATGAAAACGCAGCAACTGCACCAGGTGCTCAACTGCGTCTGGGCGGTCGTGGCGGATGCCAACCGCTATTTTGCGTCGGAAGCGCCGTGGGCCCTCGCCAAGACCAATCCCGAGCGGCAGGGGACCGTGCTCTACGTGACGGCTGAAATTCTGCGGCAAGTCGGCATCCTTGCGCAGCCTTTTGTGCCGACGTCGGCCGCAAAATTGCTCGACCTGCTCGCTGTGCCCGAGGCCGCGCGGGAGTTTTCCGTGCTTACGGCGGAGCGGCGCGTCAAGGCCGGGGCCATGCTGCCGCCACCTGCACCGGTTTTCCCCCGCTACGTCGAAGCCGAGGAGAAGGCCTGATCATGCTGGTGGACAGTCATTGCCACCTCGATTTTCCGGACCTTGCGGCCGAACTGGACGCGGTGGTTGCACGCGCCCGCGCGGCCGGCATCGGCCGTTTGGTGACGATCTCGACGCGGGTCAAACGCCATGCGGAGGTCTTGGCGATTGCCGAGAGATTTCCTGAAGTCTTCTGCTCGGTCGGCACGCACCCCAACCACGCGCATGAGGAGCCCGACATCGACGCCAAAACCCTCATGGCGATCGCGAAGCATCCGAAGGTCGTGGCGATCGGCGAGGCGGGGCTCGACTATTTCCGCAAAGGCAGCCCGCGCGAGGCGCAGGCCGCCGGGCTGCGCCAGCATATCGCCGCCGCGCGGGAAACCGGGCTGCCGCTGGTGATCCATTCGCGCAACTGCGATGCCGACATGGCGCAGATTTTGAAGGAAGAGAGCGGGAAGGGCGCCTTCCCCGCGATCCTGCATTGCTTTACCGGCGGGCGCGACCTCGCCTTTACGGCCATCGAATTGGGCCACTACGTCTCGTTTACGGGCATTCTGACGTTCAAGACTTCCGATGCGTTGCGTGCGATCGCCGCCGCCTTGCCGGCCGACCGCATCATGGTGGAGACAGATGCGCCCTATCTGGCTCCGCTGCCGTACCGCGGAAAACGTAATGAACCTGCCTACGTAGTCGAAACCGCTAAAGTTTTAGCTGATGCGCGGGGCGTGTCGCCTGACGACATGGCGCGGCAAACGACCGAGAACTTCTTCCGGCTCTTCAACAAGGTCCCGCGCACGCTGGCGAACGCCGCATGAGCTTAACCTTTACGATCCTCGGCTGCGGTTCCTCAATGGGCGTACCGCGCGTGGCTCTCGGTTGGGGTTCGTGCGATCCGAACAACCCGAAGAACCGCCGCCGGCGCTGCTCGCTGCTCGTCGAGCGCCTTAATGCGAATGGCCACGGCACCCGCGTTCTGGTCGATTGCTCACCCGACCTCCGCATGCAGCTTCTGGACGCCGAGGTCGACTGGCTCGATGGCGTACTGATTACGCATGAGCATGCCGACCACACGCACGGAATCGACGACCTGCGGCCCTTATTCGTAAGCAAGCGTCGGCGCGTCGATGTCTATCTGGATGAACCGACGTCGCGCGCGATGCATGGCCGCTTCGGCTATTGTTTTATGACGCCGCCCGGCAGCGAGTACCCCCCGATTGCCACCGAAAAGCGTCTGGCGGCCGGCAAGCCGGTCACGATCCACGGGCAGGGCGGCGCGATCGAACTCCTGCCCGTCCTGCAGGATCACGGCGACATCCCCTCGCTCGGGTTCCGCTTCGGCAATGTCGCCTATTCCGCTGATATCAAAAGTCTGCCGCCCGACAGTATTGCAGCTCTGGCGGGCCTGGAGGTCTGGATCGTCGACGCGCTGCGCCGAACGCCGCATCCGAGCCATTTCCATCTGGATGAGACGCTGGAATGGATCGCCAGGATCAAACCGAAGCGCGCGATCCTGACGAACCTGCATACGGACATGGATTACGCGGCGCTCTGCGCCGAGCTGCCGCCGGGCGTCGAACCGGGCTACGACCGGATGGTGTTTGCCTGTTAAAGCGCTATGGCCGTCCGCGGGCGCTCGGTCCTGGAAAGATAGAGTTTTATCGATCGGATGCGATCCCGGATCCCGCCAGCGGATCCGACGATGGATCATTTAGTCTTGGTATTAATGGGCCTATATAAAATATTCCATAATATGTCTTATGCGAATCCCGGATATGCGGTCGCAGCCGCGCGAGGGCTTTGGTACGGTGCGGCGATCGATCCGCGCCAAGCGCCAGCCAGACGTCCGCCCCTGTGAAGCCGTCCCGTGACATTGCGCGCCTGCTTGAGATCATGGCGGCGCTCCGTACGCCAGGCACGGGTTGCCCGTGGGACCTGGAGCAGAATTTCAGGACGATCGCTCCCTATACGCTTGAGGAAGCCTATGAGGTTGCGGATGCCATTGCGCGCGATGACCTGGCAAGCCTGAAGGATGAGCTCGGCGATCTGCTTCTGCAGGTCGTTTTCCACGCACGGATGGCACAGGAGCAAGGCGCCTTCGCGTTCGACGACGTCGTCGAGGCGCTGACCGCCAAATTGATCCGGCGGCATCCGCACGTCTTTGCGGACGCCGATGGCAAGACCGCGGACGCTGTTAAGGGTTTGTGGGAGCGCATCAAGGCGGAGGAAAAGGCCGGGCGTGGCGAGAAGGGCGCAGATGGCGCCTCAGATGGCGCATTGGCCGGCGTTCCGGTCGGCCTGCCCGCGTTAACCCGCGCCTTGAAGCTGCAGGACAAGGCCGGCCGCGTAGGCTTCGACTGGAACGACCCGCGCGCAGTGCTCGCGAAGATCCGCGAGGAAGCGGACGAGATCGAGGCCGAGCTTGATGGCGCCAATGGCAACCGGCTGGGTGCCGAAGTCGGCGACCTTTTGTTTGCGGTCGTCAATCTCGCCCGTCATCTGGGCGCGGATCCTGAAGGTGTCCTGCGCGAAACCAACCTGAAATTCGAGCGCCGCTTTGCCTCAATCGAGCGCGCGCTGGCGGCGCGCGGAAAGACGCCGAAGGAGGCAACCCTGTCGGAGATGGACGCGCTCTGGGACGAGGCGAAAGCCGCCGAAAAGTAAATTTCAGGAATTGAACTTCGCCCGCACCCGCGCCGCGTTGTCGGCATCCGCGCGCACCGTCACGGTCAGTCGGCCGTCATCATGCACGTCTTTCGCGAGTACTTCGGAATGACGATAAAGCCAGCTCAGGCCGGCGCCGTCCGCAGGATCGACCGACACCTCAATCGTCTGCCGGCTTTCGCCCAGCCGGGCTTCAATGGCGGCCAAAAGGCCGCTCATGCCCTCACCGGTTAACGCCGATACAGCGACCGGACGGCGGTCCGCGGATCTGCGGTCCACCAGATTGAGTACCCTCGCCCGCGCCTCGGTATCGAGGCAATCGATCTTGTTCCAGACCTCGATCAGACGCCTGTCGGCAGCGGCGATCCCCAATTCGCCGAGCACCTTTTCAACGTCATGCAGCTGAGCTTCCGAATCTCCGTGCGACACGTCTCGCACGTGCAGGATCACGTCCGCCTCAATGACCTCTTCCAAGGTCGCGCGGAACGCCGCCACCAACATTGTCGGCAGATCCGAGATGAATCCGACCGTGTCGGACAAGATCGCCTTGACCCCGCGCGGCAATTCCACGGCGCGCAACGTCGGATCGAGCGTTGCAAACAGCATATCCGCGGATAGCACAGTCGCTGCGGTCAGTCGGTTGAACAGTGTCGATTTGCCTGCGTTTGTGTATCCGACCAAAGCGACAATCGGATAGGGCACGCGCTTGCGGCTCTCGCGATGGAGCTTGCGTGTGCGCTTAACCTTTTCGAGCTCCGCTTCAATACGTGCGATCCGCTCCTCGATCAAACGCCGGTCAGCCTCGATCTGGGTTTCGCCCGGTCCGCCGAGGAAGCCGAAGCCGCCGCGCTGACGCTCAAGGTGAGTCCACGACCGCACCAGCCTGCTCTTCTGATAGGTCAGATGCGCCAGTTCGACCTGCAACGCCCCTTCCCGCGTTCGCGCCCGCCGGCCGAAGATTTCGAGGATCAGTCCCGTTCGATCGATAACTTTTGCGCTCCACGCCTTTTCAAGATTGCGTTGCTGAACCGGAGAGATCGGGCAATCCATGACGACGATCGAGGCCGACAGGCTTTTTACCATCCCGGCAATCTCATCGACCTTGCCTTTGCCGATGTAAGTTGCCGGACGGATGTCGTTGAGCGTGACAAGCCCCGCCTGCACGATTGCTAGATCGATGGCGCGCGCAAGGCCGACGGCCTCCTCGAGGCGCGCCTCGGGCGTACGTGTGCTGGCCGCCGCGCCGGCGTTTCGGCGCGGCGATGCCTTGACCCAGGGTTCAATGACGATCGCACGGCCGGTCTCGCCGCCCGATGCCACCGGGCTTAAAAGATCGCTCGCCTGATCGCGTCGACGTAATTCCAACTAGACTTTGTCTCCGGCCGGTGGCTCGTCGGCCCCTTCGAAGAGCTGGATCGGGTGTCCCGGCATGATGGTCGAAATCGCATGCTTGTAGACAAGCTGCGAATGCCCGTCCCGCCGCAGCAGAACGCAGAAATTGTCGAACCAGGTCACCACGCCCTGCAACTTAACACCGTTCACCAGAAATATGGTGAGGGGTATTTTGCTTTTTCGAACGTGATTGAGAAAAGTGTCTTGCAGATTTTGCGCACGATCGGCTGCCATGGCCGTTTTTCCATTTTTGCTCGCGTCTGACGCGCGAGACCTTTCGTTGCCCAAGTCCTTCCGCATGCGACCTGAGGCGCATGCGCCACTCTGCCCCACGCGTAGCGGTGCGAGGCCCGGGAAATACTATTAGATGGCAGGCTGTGTTCCTGCGCAAGCACAAGTTCAAGGCGGCGCCCGTAAACCTTTGAAACTATGAGGATGTTCTGGCCTTTCGACGACGTGCGAACGGCCTAGACGGCGATTTCGGCGTAGCGGTGATAATCGCGACGAAGCGCCGTGGTGATCAATCCGGGGGCGCCGTTCCCGACCGAATGGCCATCTATTCTCACCACGGGCAGCACGACCTGACTCGCCGACGTGATGAATGCTTCGCGCGCCTGATAGGCCTCCTCGACTGTAAAGGTGCGTTCCTCGAAAGGAAGCCCCTGCGCCTTGATGATGTCGATCACGACCGATCGCGTAATGCCGGGAAGGATGTCTTCTCCAAGCGGATGCGTGATGAGCTTGCCGTCACGGCTGACGATCCACGCGCTCGATGAAGAACCTTCCGTGATGCGGCCTTTCGCATCGACAAGCCAGGCTTCGCGCGCGCCCTGCTCGCGCGCGACCTGCTTGGCCAACACGTTCGGCAGCAGGGCGACCGATTTGATGTCGACGCGTTTCCATCGAATGTCCGGAACCGTAACGACGGAGACACCCTCGGCGGCCACCTGATCGAGACGGTCCAGATCATTGCTGCGCGCGGTTACGACCAGCGACGGACGTGTGTTCCCGGCCGGAAATGGAAAATCGCGTTTCGCAACGCCGCGGGTAACCTGCAGGTAGACGATCCCATCGCGAACCCGGTTTCGCCGGATAGTCTCGCGCAGCACCACGGCCAGCGCACGAGGCGGCATCGGCCGTGCGATCCGCAGTTCCTTGAGCGATCGATCGAGCCGCGCCATGTGCCGGCTCTCGTCGATCATGCGGCCTTCCCTCACCTCGCAAACCTCGTAAACGCCATCCGCGAACTGATAGCCGCGATCTTCGACGGCGACCTTTGCATGGCCGTGCGGCAGATAGCGGCCGTTGACGTATGCAATGCGT
>DASSSM010000066.1:0-4506 GCA_035708425.1 Pseudolabrys sp. | reverse complement strand
GATCACCTCAAGGCGCTGGCACGCGTTGCGCGCCAACTACGCGATCCGGAAATTGCACGCCGGTTGCGCGAATCAACCGACGCTAACGCGCTGCATGCAGTGCTAGCGATGCCACCAGCGAGTACGGCGGCGTAACTGCCGTATCCGTCCGCGCGAGCGGCGACGCATCACCTCGAAATATCCGGAAATGGTCTCTCGCCTTTCGGTGCCCCGCATCGGGCGGAGCATCATCGCAGCTGTGTTAGTGCACGCTAACGGGCTCGAGCTCCTGGCTCCAGGCGTTCGCAACAGCTGCTTCACGCGTGTCCGTCAGCATGATCGGCGTACCGTCGGCCGCATGCAAAGCGAACAGTTTGATGCCCGGCGCGATTTTTGGCGCCTGCGGAAACAGATTGGCGACGTCATCGGAACGGATCGTCTTCACGTAAGCAAGACGGCCGTCGCCGAGCTGTGCCAGTGCCTCCTGCGTAATAACCGGATGGGCTGTGTTCGGTTCAATCTGTTTGTCGTTGGTCATGGCCCTCGACTCCTTTCTGATTCAACGCTTGACGCGGTCGAGTCCTGCTTCACGAGTCCGTCATTCCTGCTCATTAATCGAGATCGTTTTCACGATCCGTTCCGGTTGTGGCCGGATGAGATCGATCGACAACAGGCCGTTTTTCAAGTCGGCGCCCATAACCTCCATTCCATCGCAGAGCACAAATGTGCGTTGGAACTGACGCGCGGCTATGCCGCGGTGGAGATATTGGCGGGTCTTGTCGTCCTGCTGCCGCCCACGGATCACCAATTGGCTTTCCTCGATGCTCACGTCGAGCTGATCGCGGGTGAATCCAGCAACGGCGAGTGTGATGCGCAGCCGCTCGGGATTTTGCCCGTCGCGCGGCAGCCGCTCGATGTTGTAGGGCGGGTAGCCGTCGGCCCCCTTGGCAACGCGGTCGAGCACGCGCTCGATCTCGTCGAATCCCAAGAGGAACGGGCTGGAGAGAGACGGAACTCGCGACATTGGTCTCAAAGCCCTCGCTTGAAGCGACTTTGACGGGGCCCCTTTCAGGCACCCCAACCGTAGAGCGACTGCCCTTCGGTCGTTCCTAATATGGGCGGGCTGGGTTAAAGGTTCAAGAACAGGCCAGAATCCGCCCCTGACAGACGTATTGTCGATATTTCAAACGGTTTTTCATGGCTTACGACCCCAGATTTCCGCCACTCACCATCCGCGCCCTACGTGGGACGCCGGTGGAGGTTCCGCTGAACTACGTACTCGGCACCAGCGCAGCCGCGATACGTAAGGCCCCCCTTCTGCTGGTGGATCTGGAAACGGAGGAAGGGGTCACCGGCCGCACGTACCTTTTCTGCTACCTGCCGGCGGCTGTGCCGGCGATCATCAGCCTGCTCGCCGAAGTCGAGCGGATCGTGAAAGGCGAGGCCGTTGCGCCGGCCGAACTATGGAAAAAACTTGCGCGCCGCTTCACCCTAATCGGCGTGCAGGGCATCGTGCGAATGGCGATGTCGGCTTTCGATACAGCGTCCTGGGACGCCCTCGCCATCGCTGCGGGCAAGCCGCTTGCAAATTTCGTCGGGGCGTCACCGCGCAAAATCCCCGCCTACAATAGCTGCGGGCTCGGATTGAAAGATAACTTGGGGGCGCTCGCGGATGAAGCGGAGAAATTGCTCGCCGGAGGCTTTCGCGCGGTCAAGCTTCGGCTGGGGTATCCGACGGTGCAGGGAGATATCGCCGCCGTTCACGCAGTACGCAAGCGTATCGGCGACAATGTTGCGTTGATGGTCGACTACAATCAGGCGCTGGCACTCGATGATGCGCTTGCACGCGGTCGTGCGCTCGATGCCGAAAATATTTACTGGCTTGAAGAACCCATCCGCCATGACGACTATTTTGGAGCTGCGAAGCTGGCACGCGAACTCAAAGTGCCCATTCAGATCGGCGAGAATTTTTCGCTTCCTGCCGCCATGGCTACAGCGGTTGAGCAGCATGCTGCCGACTATGTCATGGCTGATCTGGAACGAATTGGTGGGGTGACTGGATGGCGCGATGCGGCTGCTATCGCCCATTCGTACAATCTAAAAATGTCGTCGCACCTTTTTCCAGAGGTCAGCGTGCATCTCCTCGCCGCCACGCCCACCTGCCATTTCCTCGAATATGTCGATTGGGCCAATGTGCTGCTTGAAGAGCCGTTGGTGATCGCCGACGGTCATGCTCAAATTTCCGCGCGGCCCGGTAACGGAATGACCTGGGACAAAAAGGCGGTCGAACGCTATCGCATGCACTGAGCTAGCGAAGTGGAAGCTTGAAAAGCTTGATCGCATTGGTGCGGCCGACCCTGATCCGGTCTGTGTCGTCGATTGCTGCGGTGTCGATCCACTGTGCACCCTCTCCGACGTCCTCGAACGGCCAGTCGACCGAGAACATCACGCGGTCCGCCCCCATCACCGAAATGGCGTTCACCAGCGCGGCGGTGTCAAAATTGCCGGATGTTGTGAGGTGGAAGTGCTTGCGGAAGTAGTGAGCCACGCTGTGCTTGGCCGGATACTTGTGCGGAGCCTTCATCCAGCCGTTGCGATTGTCGATGCGCCAAAGGTAAACCGGAATACCCTCGCCGATATGGCCAAGCACAATCTTCAGATTCGGGCATTCATCGAACAAGCCGCTGCCGATCAGCCGTAGGGCGTGCACGGCGGTCTCGGCGGCAAATGCCCAGTTTGGGCCGAGCAGCCAGGTGTGCCCTTCGTAAGATTTCGCCCAGCTCGGAAGCGGATTGCGTGGATGCAAATAAAACGGGACGTCGAGCGCCTCGACAGTGCGCCAGAACGCACGATATTGCGGAAGATCGTAATAGGTGACGTTTTCCGGCGAACCAATTTGCGAAAATCCGTTGACCAAAGCTCCGACCATGCCGAGGTCTTTGACGCATCGTGTGAGTTCGGCGGCCGCCGCCTCGGGGTCCTGCATCGGAAGTGCCGCGAAAGCCGCAAAACGACCGGGGCGTTTACGGACTTCGCCGGCAAGGGCATCATTGGCTTGCCTCGCGATCGCGACCGCTTTTTTTACATCGTGAATCGCCTGAACCGCCGGTGCATTCAATGACAGGATCATCATCTCGATCCCGTGTTTGTCCATTTCCCCGAGGCGCGTTTTCTGGATATCCAACAACCGGTGGCTCAAGTCCTTCCAGACGTGCGAGCCGAACACGTGTGAATCACCCAACGTCGGTTCAATGGCGAAATGTTCTTCGAGCGCTATCTTGCCTTGCATTGGGTTCTCCTGGCTTTTTTGCATCATGCAATGCAGTGACGGCCTTTGTCAGCAGCCATGCGCGCAACAAAAAAAGCCGCTCCGGGTTGGGCGGCCTGCCGAGTCGTAACTCGCGAAACGAGCGAAGGGTGGTGGAGCCAGGGGGAGTCGAACCCCCGACCTCGTGAATGCCATTCACGCGCTCTCCCAACTGAGCTATGGCCCCAATTCGCGGGTTCGATCGCCGCTCTTGGTGAGCAGCAGCTGTAACTAGTTTTCCTCTTCCTTCTCGACGCCTTCGCCGATGATGTCGCTAACGTCGGCGTTGCCTTCTTCCTCTTCCTCGATGAAGGCGGCATCGTCGAGGCTCTCATCCATCTCGACTTCCTCTTCCTCACCTGCTGCCGCGCCTTCGGCTGCGGTCGGCTTCTTCTTGCCTTGCTGTTCGGCTTCCGCATCCTCAAGCGAAACAAATTCGGCCTCGGCGGTCTCCGGGACGATACTTTCGGTCTGAGCCACAGGCTTTGCGGCCACCGGTGCCTCAGGGCGTGCGCGCGAGGGCGTGGGCGCAGCGATAGGGACGACCTTGCCGGTATAAGGTGAAATCACCGGCGTTTTATTGAGATCGTAAAACTTACGGCCTGTGTCGGGACAGACGCGCTTGGTGCCGAGATCGGGTTTCGCCACAGTCGAGGTTCCTCGGGACAGGGTCGTGAAAATCGGTGTTTCACTTGGCTAGTTGCAAGGCCCCTGTCAATAGCGCAGATGCCCAAAAGCGGCAGGATGACGGCGCGCGCGGCTGCGTGGTAGGACGGCGAAGACTTTAAGGATACCGGCCGGTGACTTCCGCAGAATTAACGCCGTTAACCGCCCGTCTAAGCGGCCCGGTGCAGGGGCGTGCCCGTGTGCCCGGCGACAAATCGATTTCTCATCGCGCTCTCATTCTGGGGGCCCTGACGGTCGGCGAAACCACCGTCGGCGGCCTTTTGGAAGGCGAAGATGTTCTGCATACCGTCGACGCAATGCGGGCGCTCGGCGCTCATCTGGAGCGGACCGGCGCGCAGGCCTGGCGCATTCGCGGCGTCGGGGTGGCGGGCTTCGCCCAGCCTGTCGGCCCGCTCGATTTCGGCAATTCCGGAACGGGCTGCCGGTTGGCCATTGGAGCGGTGGCTGGCTCACCGGTAACCGTTGTCTTCGTCGGCGACGAGTCTCTGCGTAGCCGGCCGATGCGGCGCGTGCTCGATCCGCTGGAGAAAATG
>DASSSM010000065.1:0-6991 GCA_035708425.1 Pseudolabrys sp. | reverse complement strand
ACTGTAGTCGCGCCAGATTCCTTTGGTGTGGTCATAGTCACAGTAGGCGACCGCAGCCGGACCGCGTCTGACACGCTCGCAAAAAAGTCCCCACAGTGTAACTGCCTGGGAGGCAGCGATGATATCCTCGCCATTTACAGCCTGGTGATCTCGCTTGCCCGCCGCGCGCTCCATCGCAATGACCAGCTTTAGCGGTTCCGTGTCTGTCGGTACCACGGTGAGTTTTCTAATGTTTTCTGGCAGCGATCGGGTTGATCAGCGTCAAATACCGGTCGCGGCGGGAACCCTATCCTTTTTTAATGCAGCAAGTCCTTGATCGACCGGACCGGCCGCCAGGGAACGCCGAAGGTGAAATCCGCCAGCGCCAGCTGATCGCGGTGGTTACCGATCTTGTGCGAGAACTGCATCCGCAGCGCATCCGATTTATCGACGTCACGCCGGCCAGTCGAATCGAGCGCGATCTCGGAATCGATAGCCTGGGCCGAACCGAATTGATCCTGCGGATCGAACGGGCATTCCGTGTGCGACTTCCCGCTCAAACAATTGGCGAATCCGAAACTGTGCAAGATCTGGTTGAGGCTCTTGAGCAGGCACGCCCCACGCAGGCTGGCATTGTAGAAATGAGGCCGGTGGCGGCCTTGCCCGTCGTACCGGCAGCTGACGAGGCCCGCACTCTTATCGAGGTCCTCGAATGGCACGCAGCACGGCATCCCGAACGGCTACATCTAACCGTGCTGCAGGATGAGACGACTACGATTGGAAGTCTCAACTATGCCGAGCTTGCTACCAAAGCCCGCGCCCTGGCGCGCGGGCTGGTCGCGCGGGAGGTAATGCCAGGCGACCGCGTTGCGTTGATGTTGCCGACAAGCATTGAATTTTTCACCACCTTCTTTGGCATACTCTATGCGGGCGCTGTTCCCGTGCCGATCTACCCACCCATGCGGATCTCGCAGCTTGAGGATCACCTGCGCCGTCAGGTTGGCATCCTGAACAACGCTGGCGCTTCTCTTCTCGTCACGATGCCGGAAGGACGACGACTCGCTGGTTTGCTGCGAGCGCAAGTAGAGACCTTGAAACTTGTCGCGAGTGCGACCGATCTTGAGGGCTCTGCAGCGAATGTCGAGCTGCCGCAGCCCGGCGGTGCGGACAGTACTGCCCTCATTCAATACACGTCCGGGAGCACCGGCGATCCCAAGGGCGTTGTCCTCACCCATGCAAATCTGCTCGCCAATATCCGGGCGATGGGACAGGCAATGGATGCCAGCTCGAGCGATGTATTTGTCAGCTGGCTGCCGCTCTATCACGACATGGGTCTGATTGGAGCTTGGTTAGGCTGTCTGCACTTTGCTGCGCCGTTATATGTGATGTCGCCGTTGAGCTTTTTGATACGGCCTGAAAGTTGGCTTCGGGCGATGCATCGCTTCCATGCAACCTTTTCCGCATCGCCCAACTTCGGCTTTGAGCTGTGCATCAACAAGATTGCTGAAGAAGACCTTCAGGGTCTGGACCTCAGCTCGCTGCGTATGATTGCAAATGGCGCCGAGCCGGTCAGCGCACACACTGTACGGCGTTTTATTGAACGATTTGGCCGGTATGGCTTTCCTGTAAACGCGATGGGGCCGGTCTATGGCTTGGCAGAATGCTCTGTGGGGCTGGCCTTTCCGCCGCCCGGACGTCCGCCGCTCATCGATCGTGTGAACTACGATCAGCTCAGCCGCAACGGGATCGCCGAATCGGCGAGGCCGGATGACCAGCGACCGTTTGAGATTGTCGCTTCCGGTCAGCCGCTACCCGGGCACGAGATACGCATTGTCGACGAAGCGGGTCATGAATGTGGCGATCGCCATGAGGGGAGACTTGAGTTCCGTGGGCCATCAACGACCGGCGGCTATTTCCGAAACGAGACCAAAACCCGCGAGCTTTTCAGGAACGGTTGGCTCGACAGCGGCGACCGTGCCTATGTGGCGGGAGGCGATGTCTACATAACCGGGCGCGTGAAGGACATCATCATCCGGGCGGGACGGCATCTCTATCCGCAAGAAATCGAAGAGGCGGTGGCGGAAATTCCAGGAATTCGGAAAGGAGGCGTGGCCGTATTCAGTGTGAGCGATCCGCGCTCCGGAACCGAGCGTGTGATTGTGCTTGCCGAAACCCGTGAGGTTGATGAAACCGCGCGTGCGGCGTTGCAGGCGCGCGCTCACGAGGTGACAACGGATGTTGCCGGGACGCCGCCCGATGAAGTCGTGCTTGCGCCACCCCGCACGGTGCCAAAGACATCAAGCGGCAAGATTCGCCGCAGCGCGGCCAAAGAACTTTACGAGAGCGGGCACATCGGCCCATCGCAGCGTGCTCTCTGGCTGCAGGTCCTGCGCCTCTCGCTGGCCGGGGTTGGCCCGCAACTCAAACGGATAATTGCCAGGTCCGGTGACGTCGTTTACGCGGTTTGGTGGTGGACGGTGGTCGGGGCGTGCTTCTTTTTCGCTTGGTTGACCGTGATGCTGGTTCCGCGGCTCTCCTGGCGATGGAAGATTGTACGAGCCATAGCGCGGGCAGGACTTGCCACCACCGGCATCCCAATCTCGGATACGGGCCTCGAGCGTATCCCCGCGGGGAATGCCATGCTCGTCTTCAACCATTCAAGTTACGCAGACTTGATCGTGCTTGCAGCGATCTTGCCGGGCGACCCCCTCTATGTTGCGAAGAGAGAGTTGGCCGGTCAGGTTTTTGCCGGGCCGTTTCTGCGGCGGCTGGGCGCCTTGTTCGTCGAGCGGTATGACATGAGCGGCAGGCTTTCCGATACTGAAGCAGTGGCGGCAGGCGCACGCGGAGGGCGCAACGTGATCTTCTTTCCCGAAGGCACATTCACGCGCAGGCCTGGCCTTTCTGCCTTCTATCTCGGCGCCTTCAAGGTCGCGGCCGATGCCAATCTTCCGATTCTGCCCGGCATTATCTGCGGTACCCGCACGATCCTGCGCAGCAATCAATGGTTTCCGCGCTGGAGCCCGGTGAGCGTGCGTATCGAAGAGGCGGTCAGACCGTGCGGCACGGATTTTCCGTCATTACTCAAGCTGAGAGACCGTGTGCGCAATGTCATTCTTGCGCATTGTGGCGAGCCGGACATTGCTGAATTGGTGAAGCCCGAAGTATAGCGTCGACCGGGTTCAACTTTGACGCAGGTCAACTCAGGGAATGCTCGCGCACGAGCTTGCCGATAGTGAACGCGCCCGCCGAAATGCAGCGGATGCCAAGCGATTCAAACTGCTTGCGCGTTGCGGCGGCGGAGCCATCGACGTCGATGCTGCGGCAGGCGTCCTCAAAGACAACCACCTCGAAGCCTTCGCGACATCCGTCCTCGGCCGAATAGCGGACGCAGAAGTCAAAGGCGAGCCCGGCCAGAAACACCCGGGTGAAGCCACGCTCGCGCAGGTAACTAGCGAGTCCCGTTTTGGTCCTGCGATCGTTTTCATAGAAGGCCGAGTAGGAATCGATGTTGCGGTGATAGCCCTTGCGCAGGACCAGCTCGGCATGGGCGATGCTCAGGTCGGCGTGAAAAGCGGCGCCGGAGGTTCCCTGCACGCAGTGATCCGGCCAGAGGATCTGCCTGCCGTAGGCGACATCGATCGTCTCGAACGGTTGCTTGCCGGCATGAGACGACGCAAACGACAGATGCCCGCGCGGATGCCAGTCCTGCGTGAGCACGACGTGCGGAAATTTGGCCGCCAGAGAATTGATCAAAGGCACAACTTCATCGCCGCGCGGCACGGCGAGACTGCCGCCGGGACAGAAGTCGTTCTGGATGTCGACAACGAGAAGCACATCGCTCTCGCCGATGGTCATGTTTTCTTTCAGACGTAGATCCTTTCGTTTTCCGCCAACCGGCGATCGACATCGGCGGCGAGTTTGACCAAGGCGTCCGCGACCTCAACGGGATAGGTGGTATCCGGTTCAAGTTCGCGCAGTGGCTCGGGCAAGCGCTCCAGGTCGCGTTTGGCCCGGGCGCGGATTTCTGCCAGCGTCGGAGCTGCGCGAAGGCGGCGGCCGTTCTTCATGACGGGCTCGATCAGCGGCTCACCGGGATGCTGATCGGATTCTACCGACAGCGTATCGCCGGTAAACCGGCCATTCGATCCGTATCGGCGCCATACCTGCTTGCGGCCAGGCCACGTGGCCTTGCCGGCAGAGCGCTTTCGGCGCGGCTGGCCGGCGTATTCCTGGAGCTTGTAGGCACAGTCAAGTGCCGGCACGTCTGAGGAGGTCGTCAGGCTGGTGCCTATTCCGAACCCGTCGATCGGAGCGCCGGCTCGAACGATTTCGGCAACATAATCCTCATCGAGCCCGCCGCTTGCGAAGATGGAAACGCGCGAAAGGCCTCCATCGTCAAGAATGCGGCGCACGCTGCGCGCAAGGGGGATCAGGTCACCGCTATCGAGCCGTACTGCCGCGATGGTGATCCCTCTGGCGGCAAGCCGCGGCGCCAGCGTAACGACTTTTCGCGCAGCTGCCTCGGTGTCGTAAGTATCAATAAGCAGCGTGAGATTCTTTGGCCGGGACTGGGCGAAGCTTTCAAACGCGGCGAGTTCGCTGTCATAGGCCTCAACAAATGAGTGCGCCATCGTTCCATAGGTCGGAATGCCGAAGGCCTGTTCGGCGAGCATGGTCGCAGTACCGGCAAAGCCGGCTATGTAACTTGCACGGGCCGCCAGCAGCCCCGCTTCCGCCCCGTGCGCGCGGCGCAAGCCGAAATCGACCATAAGCTTGCCGGGCGCGGCGAGCACCATGCGCGCCGCTTTTGACGCAATCAGCGTCTGGAAGTGCAACAGATTGATCAGCCGGGTCTCCACGAGCTGGGCCTGCGGCATCGACGCGGTGATGCGCAGGATCGGCTCGTTCGCGAAGAAGATGCGGCCTTCCGGAACGGCGTGAACGTCGCCGGTGAAGCGAAAGTCCGATAGGCGGTCGAGCAGCGACTTCTCGAAACGTCGCATGCTTGCGAGCCATTCAATTTCTTCAGAGGAGAAATGGAGATTTTCGAGAAACTGGAGCGCCTGCTCGAGACCTGCGGCCATCAGGAATCCGCGGCGCTGCGGCAACTTACGCACGAAGAACTCGAAGACGGCGGTCTTCGTCTCGGCATGGTCCAGGTAAGCCTGGATCATGTTCATTTGATAGAGATCCGTGAGCAGAGGGCTGCTTGAAGGGTCCATGTCGCTCGAGCCCCGGCCTGCAGCAAAACAACTAGCGCTGCTCTTCCTCTTCCTCGACAGTCAGGATCGTCACGATGTCCGAGACGTTGCCTTTGATGGCCGGATTAGCGCCGAACACGTCGGAATCACCGGAGAGCCACATCGCCGCCTCCTCGACCTCGGCAACGGTCGGGTGCAGAGACAGAATTTGCAGAAGCTTGTCAGAGTCGATGGGTCCCAGGATACCCGTGACATCGGCATTCGTAGCTGCTTTGCCGCCGGAATTCGGTTTTTCCATGATCATCTCCTGCGAGTCGACGGTTGCTGACTTATGAGTCAGTTTTCTCGAACGATATTTTGTCCCCGACCGGATGACTGGCCAAAAGCTCGATCACTTCATCGTCGGAGACTTGCCGGAAGTCCGAATAGAAGAACCCGATGGCTCCAAACTCTTCGTAGTCTTCCAGGCAGACGATCTCGTCAGCCTCGCCGGCCAGTTTTTTCAACGTGTCTGTCGGTGCCACGGGGACTGCCAAAACCAGCTCGCTCGGCTTACGCAGACGCACCGCCTGCAAGGCGGCGCGGGTCGTGGCTCCCGTCGCAATGCCGTCATCGACAACGATAACCGTATGCCCGGAAAGCTCGGGATGAGGGCGATCGCCAACATACATTTTACGACGCCGCTCAATTTCCGAGAGCTGCTGATCGCGCACTGCGGAAAATTCGTGCTCGCTGATTCCAGCAAGGCTGATGACCTCTTCATTGCGCACGGTCAGCGGCGAAGCGCCATCGACCACCGCACCCATGGCAAGCTCCGGTTGGAACGGAACGCCGATCTTGCGCACCAACAGCAGATCGAGTGGTGCATGCAGTACTTCGGCAACTTTCGCCGCCACCGGGACGCCGCCGCGTGGCAGGGCCAATATGATCGGTTTGCGATCTTTGTAGCGCGCAAGCGCCTTGGCGAGCTGCCGGCCAGCATCGTCGCGATCGATGAATGGCATTTGCCTTGCTCCTACCGTGGCTTTTCTGAGGGCTGCACGAGGCAGGTCTTGAACCAGCGCACGGCCAGCGCGATCACGGCCTCCATCGCGCCAGGCTCAGGAAAGAGATGAGTGGCGCCGGGCACGATTTCGATTGATTTCCGGCATCTCAGCCGTGCGTAGGCGCTCTCGTTGAGCTCGATCACGCCGGCGTCGCGGCCGCCAACGATGAGCAAAGTGGGCGCGGCGACATTATCCAGTGCCATATCGGCAAGATCGGGCCGGCCACCGCGTGACACGACGGCGCCGACCCGCGCGCCCAGCGTTGCCGCTGCGACCAAAGCCGCGGCCGCGCCGGTGCTGGCTCCAAAAAATCCCAGACGCAGTTTGGCAAGGCCGGGCTGCTCGTCGATCCAGCCGACGACATTGACCAGCCTCTCGGCAAGAAGCGGAATGTCGAAAACATTGGTGCGGTCGAGCTCCTCATCCGACGTGAGCAGGTCAAAAAGCAGTGTCGCAATCCCTTGCTCATTCAATGTCCTGGCGACAGCGGTGTTACGCGGGCTCAGGCGACTCGAGCCGCTGCCATGAGCGAAAACAACAAGTACCGTGGCGCCAGCAGGCACCCGCAGATCGCCGGCCAGGCGCAGCGGTCCGATGACGACCTCTCGCCGGATTTCTTCAGTCCGTTGACGGCGCTTGACGACCACAGAAGACATGACGATACCCGCAATATCTTCAGCCTAATATGCCTTCGAACGACGGCAGGCGATTTGACCAGCATCAATTGAGAGAGGAAGAAACGCGTTAGATTTCAACTACTCG
>DASSSM010000064.1:0-2313 GCA_035708425.1 Pseudolabrys sp. | reverse complement strand
CCGCCACCTTCTCCACGATTTGCTTGTTGAGCGCCGGCGGTGTCGCCTGATCAAATTCACCGCATACGACCAGCAACGGCACCTTGAGGCGATGAAGCTGCGGGACAAGATCCGTTTCCTGCAAGATCTTGCAGGCCGCCTGAAAGGCCTTTGGATCGATCGCGAGCAGAACGTTCTTGCGCTCTTCGATCTTTTCCGGATGCGCGGCAAGATAGGTCGGTGAGAACACACACTTCGCGGCGATCTCGGCAATGCTGCCAAGGCCACCATCGGCGACTTTCTCCGCCATCACAGCAAAGGCCTGTCGTCCTTCCGGCGGAAAGGCGGCTGCGGCGTCGCTCACCACCAGCTTGGATATCCGTTCGGGGTGTGCGAGCGCAAAGGCCAGCGCGACGGTGCCGCCGAATCCATTCCCCAGCAGAATGGCATCCTTGGCGATTTCGAATTCATCGAACCCGTCCTCGATCGTTGCGAGATAGGCATCCATCAGCGCCAGCATCGCCGGCTGTGAGCCGTGGAATCCGGGCAGATTGAACAAGGTCACGCGATGTTTGGCGGCCAGTGCCTCCAACACTGGATCGAAGGCATGTCGGTCAGCAAGGAGCGAATGGAGGATGACGAGGTCGCGGCCGGTGCCCGTTCGTACCGCAGTCAAGGCACCGCGCCCGGCACTCAGTTGTTGCATTTGCATGGAATCCTCCTGGGAGGCCTATTCCCGGTCACCGGGAAATTTAATTCGTTGGGCACGGTCCCCAAACAGCAGAAACTATAACGCGCAACCTCGCATTGCTTTCCATCCTGTGCAAAATTGCCGGTAGGGCAAGGCGGAGCTAGGGCTTCGCGGCTGCCGATATAATCAGAAACGATCAGCTGGGAGGATAAGCAATGATCCGAGTTCACATTGGGGCATTTCGACCCTTCGCCTTCGCGGCGGGAGGGCTCGCGGCTCTTCTGCTGAGTGCAGGCATCGCCGGCGCGCAAACCTTCGGCTTTGCCACCATGCAGCCGGGGACGCTCAACCACACGTCGGCCTCGGCGGTCGCCAAGGTGCTCAAGGACAAGGCCGGATTGAACGTGGTGGTACAGCCGACAGCCGGCGAGTCAGTGATGATCCCGCTGGTTGCGCGTGGCGAGGCTGAGTTCGGCATCGCCAATATTTTCGAAGTCGAAAATGGGAAAGCCGCCAATCCCACCCTGCGTCTCATCGGCTCACTGCACGCCCTGCGCGGCGCCTTCTGGGTGCGCAAGGACACGACGATGAAGACCATCGCCGACCTTAAAGGCAAGAAGGTCGGCATGGGCTACTCGGCGATGCGCACGCTCGATCCGATGATCAAGGCGATCCTGGCCACCGGTGGCTTGACCGAGAAGGACGTGACGCCGGTGCTGATCCCCAACGTGATCCGCGGCGCCGATGATTTCACGTCGGGGGCCGCTGATATGTTCTTCTTCGCGTTCGGTGCGCCAAAGGTGCGCGAGGTCGATGCGACCGTGGGCGGCATCCGCGCGCTGGAAATTCCCGCAAGCGGCATGCCTGCCGCCAAGAAGATCCTGCCCGAGGGCTATCTCACGCCTGCACAGCCCAATCCGTTCTTCATTGGCGTCGACCATCCGATGAGTGTCTATACCTGGGATAACATGATCTTCACCAACAGCAAGGTAAGCGACGACGCCGTCTACAAGCTGATCGACACCCTCGAGAAGAACAAAGCGGACCTGGTGACAATCCAGCCAGCGTTGCGCGAATTTTCCGCCGCCGGGCTTTATAAGAGCTACGACATTCCCTATCACCCTGGCGCCTTGAAGTACTTCAAGGAGCACAACATCCAGGCCAAGAGCGTTCAGTGAGCGAAGAACGCATTATCCCCGACGCGGCGGAGTTTGCCTCTGCCGCGTCGCGGGCAACTGTGCTGTGCACGAACGTCCTGCAGTCGCTGCTGGTGGCAGTGGTCGTGCTTTGGGTGCTCGACATCCCCAGGCAGCTCTTCAACATGTCGTTGTACACCGAGCAGATGCTCACCGTCTGTCTCGGGCTGACGCTCGCGCTCGCTTTTATCGCCGATACTTCTCGGCCGCGCCACTGGAGCGACTGGGTCGCCATGGCGCTGTCGCTCGGCCTTTGCGCCTACATCGCCGCCCGCTATGCGACGCTGACCGATGAGATTGCGCTCATTCCGCTCAGCGGATTGATCGTCAGCGCCGTGCTGATCGTGCTGATCATGGAGGCCAGCCGCCGCACCAACGGCTGGGGCTTCGTGACCATGATCGCGGCGATGGCGGTTTACGTATACATCAGCCCGCATCTGCCCGGCG
>DASSSM010000063.1:0-3718 GCA_035708425.1 Pseudolabrys sp. | reverse complement strand
CTGACCGCCGAGCGCAGCGCCGGCAAGGCTATGCGTGACGTGTTTCCGCAGTTCTCTCCCTTTACGCTTCCGCAGCTTGTCGCGATCGACGGCATCGACTGGCGAGGCGCCGCACTGGACGTTGCGTTTTGTGCCTTGCCGCACGCGACGACGCAAAAGGTCATCAAGGATCTGATGGCGAAGTCGCCATCGACAAAAGTTGTCGACCTGTCGGCAGACTTTCGCCTGTCGGATACCGTGGCCTATGCGAAATGGTACGGCCATGACCATCAAGCGCCGGATCTGCAGAAGGAGGCCGTCTACGGATTGACCGAAATTCACCGGCGCGAGATCAGGCAAGCGCGGCTGGTTGCCAATCCGGGCTGCTACACGACATGTGCGCAGCTGCCGCTTGTCCCGCTCATCAAGAGCAAGGCGATTGAGCTCGACGAAATTGTCGTCGATGCAAAGTCCGGAATGACCGGAGCAGGGCGCGCCGCCAAGGAGGCCATGCTTTTTTCCGAAGTTTCGGAGGGCTTCCACGCGTATGGCGTTGGCCATCACCGGCACATGGCCGAACTCGACCAGGAGTTCTCGCTCGCCGCCGGGCGGGAGGTGGTCGTCACGTTCACGCCGCATCTGGTACCAATGAACCGGGGTATTTTGTCGACGATCTACGTTCGCGGGCGACGGGGCCGGAGCGCCGAGGACCTTCATGCGATACTTTTAAAGTTCTACATGAAAGAGCCATTTGTGCATGTCTTGCCCTTCGGGGAAACGCCGCAGACGCGGCATGTGCGGGGCTCGAACATGACCTTCATCGGCGTCGCAAAAGACCGTGTTCCCGGGCGCGCAATTCTTGTGTCTGCGCTCGACAATCTGGTCAAAGGCGCCTCCGGGCAGGCAATCCAGAACATGAATTTGATCATGGGCTGGCCGGAGACGATGGGATTGGAGCAAGTCGCGTTGTTCCCCTGATTTCACTGGTACAATCGCCGTACCTTCGCGGGAGACCTACGGCCGATGCTCGAGGTTCAGAACCAGCCGCCGCCGCTTGAGCCCTACAATCTGTTCACGAGCGATGCCGTATTGCGCGAGGCGGTGCGCCGGGAAGGGGCTGGCTGGGCCGAAGGTCAGCTCACCGAACTGGGTGCCACGCTCGGCAAACCCGAGACCGTGCAGCTCGGTTTCGATGCCAACAGGTTTCCCCCGCAACTTCGTACGCTGGACCGCTACGGTCATCGGCTCGACGAAGTCGAGTTTCACCCGGCCTGGCATCAATTGCTCGAAATCGCCCTCGATGCTGGTCTTCATTCGAGTCCCTGGGCAAATCCGAAACCGGGCGCGCACGTGGTCCGCGCCGCCGGGACTTACATGCTGGGGCAGATCGAAAGCGGTGTGTACTGCCCGCTCGCGATGACCTATGGCTCGGTCCCGACATTGCAGCATGCGCCGCAAATCGCGGACGAATGGCTGCCCCGAATCTACTCGCGCGAATACGATCGCCGCTTTCAGCCGGCGCGACTGAAAACTTCGGCGCTTCTCGGCATGGGCATGACCGAGAACCAGGGCGGCTCGGATCTGCGCACCAATGCGACACGCGCACAACCGTCCGCCGACGGCAGTTTCCGCCTCTATGGCCACAAATGGTTCATGTCGGCGCCGATGTGCGATGCGTTCCTTGTATTGGCGCAGGCGCCGAACGGCCTGAGCTGCTTTTTGATGCCGCGATGGACGCCGGACGGCGAGCGCAACGCCATCCTCATACTTCGGCTTAAGGACAAACTCGGCAATCGCTCGAATGCGTCGAGCGAGGTCGAGTTTCATGGCGCCTACGCTCAGCTCGTCGGTGAAGAGGGGCGCGGCATTCCGACCATCATAGAGATGGGTAACTACACGCGACTCGATTGCTGCATAGGTTCGTCCGCTCTGATGCGGCAGGCGGTTGCCCAGGCGGTCCACCACGCGCGACATCGTATAACCTTCCAGAAAAAACTCATTGATCAGCCGTTGATGACGAATGTGCTTGCCGATCTTGCGGTCGAGTCTGAGGCGGCCACGTTGCTGACCATGTGGCTCGCCCGTGCCTATGACGAGAACAATGACGCCGCGCTAGCGATTCGGCGCATCGTCACGCCCGCGGCCAAATTCTGGATCTGCAAGCGGACGCCGTTCCTGATCTACGAGGCGATGGAGGTGCTCGGGGGCTCCGGCTATATCGAGGAAAGTATCATGCCGCGCCTCTATCGCGAGGCGCCCGTCAATTCGATCTGGGAGGGCTCCGGCAACATCATGTGTCTCGATGTGCTGCGCGCACTGGACCGAACGCCGAATGCTGCCGAAGTTTTGCGCCACGAGTTCGGTGAGGCCAAAAATGCGCGGATCAGGGCGTTTGCCGAGCGTATCGAAAAGCGGCTTGCCGCCCGCGATCGTGCCGACGAGTCACAGGCGCGCGCGCTGGTGCGCGACCTCATTGTCGCTCTTCAGGGTTCGTTGCTTGTCAGGCATGCGCCATCCAATGTGTCGGATGCATTTTGCGCATCGCGGCTCGATGGCGAGGGGGCGCCGGCCTTCGGGCTGCTGCCGCGCGGTCTGGATACGCGCGGCATCGCCGAACGTGCCGGTCCTGCGAACTAAAGTTTTCCGAACACCGCGAATACGAGCGCGACCTGCGCAAGAAAGCCGACGGAGAAGGCGAGCGTGCGGAGAACCGGCACGCCCATTGTGTAAACGATGACGTGCGCCAGCCTCGCCCAGAAATAGACCGCGCAGGCAATCACGGTGTACTCGGTCGAGTAGCCTTGTGCGTCAAGAATGAGCACCAGCGGCGCGAAAATGATGAGGTTCTCAACGGCATTTGTGTGCGCGAAATAAAGCCGCTGCGCCCACGCCGATTGCGGCTTATCGTGCCGCGAGGGATTGGCCAAGCAGCCCATCAGGCCGCGCACCATGGCGCGATCGATGATGTAAGGCACCCACAACAGCCCGGTCAGGATGATCGTCAGCGTCAGCCACATCAGTTCCTTGGTCATCGGCGCTCCCCATTTCGTACTGGAAAGGCCGTGAGCATAGGGGAAGCACCCGCCATTGTCGCGGCTGTCAGCATCAAGAAGCCGTTAATGACCTTAAGACGACATAACATCCGACCGTGATCACGATGCCCGAAAAAATGCGAGTCAGCGCGGTCTTATGACCGGAGAGATAGGTCGCAATCCGGGTTCCGAGCAAACCACCGAGCGCGCCACCAAGTACGAAAATAAATGCAAGGCGCCAATCGACCAGACCGGACCACGCGTAGCTCGCTGCGGTCGTCAGGCCGAAAGCGGTGACCGAAACGAGCGATGAGCCGATTGCATTGATCAATGGCATTGCGGTGGCCCCGATCAATCCGGGTACGATCAGAAAGCCGCCGCCAATGCCGAAAAAGCCCGACATCGCGCCAACCACGAGGCCCAAACCAATCAGCATCGGAAGCAATCGTGGCACGCTTTCTCGCGTGAGTTTGACATCCGGATTGCCGGCGGTTTTGCGCGGCTTCAGCATCATTGTGCCAATGACGATCATCAGGGCGCCGAACAAGGCCAAAAGGCGCTCCCCATCGACCATTTTACCAAGCTGCGCGCCACCGGCCGCGCCGATCATGCCGGCAATTGCGAATGTGATTGCGCATGGCCACTTCACGGTGCGTGAACGTGCATGACCGGCGAGATTGGCAGCTGCGCTGAGGGCGACGGCAATC
>DASSSM010000062.1:0-11567 GCA_035708425.1 Pseudolabrys sp. | reverse complement strand
AAGATTGCGTCCGATGAAGACAGCGCGGCTGTCGCGCTTTTCATCCGCACGCCACGGCCGCTGGTGGTCGCCGTCGAGAATCATGTGCACGCCCTGGAATACGAAACGCTCGGGGTCATCCTTGAACGAAAGGATTCCCTTGCATCGCAAAATGTTCGGGCCGTCCTTCGCGACGAGGTCCTGAATCCACGGAAAGAACTTGTCGGGATTGATCGGCTTGTCGGTCTTGAGCGAAACCGACTGCATTTCTTCGTCGTGGTAGTGCTTCAGGCCATTGCCGTGATGGTGGTGGTGGTGGTGGTGATGATCATGGCCGTGTTCGTGGTGATGGTCGTGATCGTGATGATCATCATTGGCCTCAAGAAATGAAGGCTCAATCTCGAGAATACGATCGAGATCGAAGGCATTGCGGCCGAGGACTTCACCGATATCAATCTGGGCGCGCTCGGTGCGATGCAGCCGCGCGTAAGGATTGAGCCCGCGGATCCGCGCCTCGAGTTCGCTCAACTCTTCCGGCGCCACCAGATCGGTCTTGTTGATCAGGATGACGTCGGCAAATGCTATCTGGTTCTTCGCTTCCGGCGCGTCCTTGAGACGATCCGTCAACCACTTCGCGTCGGCGACCGTTACAACCGCGTCTAATTTGGTCCGCGAACCGACGGCCTCGTCCATGAAGAATGTCTGTGCGACCGGCGCCGGATCCGCGAGCCCGGTCGTCTCCACGATGATCGCGTCGAATTTCCCCTTGCGCCGCATCAGGCCGTCGATGATGCGCACCAGATCGCCGCGCACGGTGCAGCAGATGCACCCGTTATTCATCTCGAACACTTCCTCGTCGGCGTTAACCACCAACTCGTTGTCGATGCCGATCTCGCCGAACTCGTTGACGATGACGGCGAATTTCTTGCCGTGCGGCTCAGACAAAATGCGGTTGAGCAGCGTGGTCTTGCCGGCGCCGAGGTAGCCGGTGAGCACGGTAACCGGGATTTTCTCGGTATTATCGGGGGTTGGCATTGCGGCGGACACTCCGTTTGATGGTCATATAGGCAATTTCAGGCCGGACCACAAAGGTGAGTGACGCCAAGCATCAAAATCCTCCCGGCGCCAATTCATGCCACGCTAGCCAATCCCGCGCTTGCGGCTATTCTTGTCGCGCAGAAGCGATATCGTGGCCGGGGCGGAATCTCATGAACTATTCGGCCAACTTCCCGTCGGTTAAGGACCAGGTTTCTCCGCAGGAATGGCAGGCGCGGCTCGATCTCGCGGCCTGCTATCGCCTCATCGATGTCTACGGGATGACCGACCTCATCTACAATCACATCACGGCGCGCATTCCCGGCGAGGAAGACGTGCTGCTGATCAATCTCTATGGCCTGCTCTACAAGGAGATGACGGCTTCAAGCCTCGTGAAGATCCATGTCGACGGCGACATCATCTGGAAGCCCGACACGGACTACGACATCAACAAGTCCGGCTACGTCATCCACGGTGCCATTCACAAGGCGCGGCCCGACGTCGCTTGCGTCTTGCACACGCATACGCGCGCCGGCATGGCGGTCGCCGCCATGAAATGCGGGTTGTTGCCGCTGTCGCAGACGTCAATCCGATTTGTCGGGCATATCGGATATCACGACTACGAGGGCCCGGCGGTCGAGCTCGACGAGCGCGAGCGCCTGGTTCGCGACTTAGGGCCGCACGAGGCCTTGATCATGCGCAACCACGGCCTGCTGACCTGTGGCGCCACCGTGCAGCAAGCATTCAACACAATGTATCAGCTCGAACTGTCGTGCCGTTCGCAGGTCGACGCGATGGCCGCACGCACCGAGCTCACAATGCCCGGAGAGAACGTCTTGGCGCACACGGCGCACATGTATCAGCCGGGCACGCGGCGGCCTTACGGTATTTTGGAATGGCCGGCCATGCTGCGCCGGCTCGATGCGGAGCAGAAGAACACCGACTATCCGCCCTATTGGCACTGAGCAACGACGACATCTGGGGAAGACAATGCCGACAATGCTGTCACGACTGTTCGCCGCCGCCTTGCTCGCTTTAACATTGGCGCCAAACGCCTTTGCCGACGACTACCCGAACCGCCCGGTGCGCCTGATCGTTCCGTTCCCGCCCGGCGGCAGCAACGATGTCGTGGGGCGGCTCGTCGCGCAGCAACTCAGCAACCAGCTCGGCCAACAGGTATTCGTGGACAATCGCGGCGGCGCCGGTGGCGTGATCGGTACCGAGGCTTGCGCGACCGCCGCGCCAGACGGCTACACGCTCTGCATCATTTCGATTGCACATGCGGTCAATCCGGCATTGCACAAGCTCAACTACGATCCAATCAAGTCGTTTACGCCGATCTCAATTTTTGCAACCGGACCAAACGTGCTGGCGATCAACCCGACGCTCCCGGTGAACTCCGTCAAGGAGCTGGTCGCGCTCGCCAAGCAGAAGCCCGGTGAGCTCAACTACGCGTCTGCCGGCGTCGGCAGCTTCCAGCATCTCGGCGGTGAACTGTTCAAGCTCACTGCCGGGGTCAATATCGTGCACGTTCCGTACAAAGGCGGCGGTCCGGCCATGCAGGACGTGATCAGCGGCCATGTGAAGATCATGTTCTCGTCGCTGATCCAGACCACACCGTTTATCAAGTCCGGTCAACTTAAGGCACTGGGCACCGGTGGCGCGAAACGCACCTCGGTTCTGCCCGATGTGCCGACGATCTCCGAGGCGGGCGTGCCTGGCTACGTTGCCGACAACTGGTGGGGACTCGCCGCGCCTGCTGGACTTCCCGCTCCGTTGCTCGAAAGGCTGTACACGGCGAGCCAGGCCTCGTTGAAAGCCCCCGAATTGCAGGCGCAATTCGCGCGCGAGGGCGCCACCACGGTCACTATGACGACGGCCGAATTCGGCGATTACATCAAATCGGAAATCGCGAAATGGGGCCGGGTGGTCAAGGAAGGCAATATCACCGCTCAGTAGAATATTAAGGCCCACTTAACCGTGCGCGGAACGCGCGTCGTCCTACCCTGCGGAGGGACGATGCCAAACTCATAAATCGCGTCCCGTCTGCCGTTTCGGCAGTGTGCCAACTTTACGTTAGCTTTACGGGCCGCCGATAAAGTGCCTGCGTACGTTTGGGGGCGACCCAGGCGCCAAGTGGAAGGCGGCGGGAAGAAATCCTGCCCAAGACAAGTATGTCGCAAGTTGCCTCCGTCATTGAAGAGCTCGAGGACGTCCTAGCCGCGGGATCGAGCGATCGTCGTACCGAAATTCTCAGGCGAGTCACCGATCTTTTTCTCGGGAACGCCAAAAGCTTCAGTCACGAGCAAGTCGGCGTGTTTGACGACGTGCTCGCTCACCTCGTCCATCAGGTGGAGACCGACGCGCTTGCCGAGCTCGGGACGAGACTCGCACCGGTCACTAACGCACCGAGCGGCATCATCCGTACCTTGTCGCGCCACGATGAAATCAGCGTTGCCGGTCCAGTTCTGGCGCAGTCACCGCAGCTGACCGACGGCGATCTTGTCGAGATCGCCGGCTTGAAAGGTCAAGGCCACCTGGGTGCAATTTCAGAGCGCAAGCGTCTTGCCGCGGCCGTCACCGACATTCTCATTCAGCGTGGAGACACGACCGTCGTCCGCAAGCTGTCGCAAAACCAGGGCGCGACGTTCTCCGATCGCGGTTATGAAACGCTTGCAACGCGCGCCGAGACCGATGAACAACTCGCGGAAAATCTCGGCGTCCGCCTGGACATGCCGCCGCAGCTGCTCCAGAGCCTGATGTTAAAGGCGACGGAAACCGTGCGAGCACGTTTGCTCGCGGTTGTGCCCCCGGAAGGCCAAGCCGCAATCCAACAGGTCCTGGCGTCGGTGTCCGACAAGGTTCTGCGCAAAGCCGCCACGCCGCGGGATTTCAGCCGCGCAATCGCGTTAATCGACAGGCTGCAGGAGCAATGCCGTCTCAACGAGACCGCCATTTCTGGCTTCGCCGGCGACGGCAAGTATGAGGAAATGGTCGCGGGTCTCGCACGTATCTGCGCCGCGCCGGTCGAACTGATCGAAAAGCTCATGCAAAACCCGCGCTATGACGGTGTCCTGGTTGCTTGCAAGGCCGCCGAATTCCGATGGCCGACCCTCAATGCAATCCTCAAGGCTCGTTTCGCGCCCTATGAAATACCGGCCAACGACCTGATCCAGGTTCGCGCCGACTTCATCAAGCTTTCGGTTGCAACGGCCCGTCGCATGTTCCGGTTCTGGCAGGTCCGCGGCGTAGCCAAAGCCGAGTCCTGACCCCTTCATCGGACAACCGCCCAAACAGGGCCTCCGGCTTGCGGACGAAATGTTATAATGTTACATTTCACCACGCGTCAGAACCTCATAATTCTTCTATGAAAAATGCCGCTGCCGGGCTCGCCTTGCTTCTTGCACTGCTTGCGCAGGTCGTGCCGATCCGCGCCGCCGAAAATCAAATTGCCGTCGTGGCCGCAGAAAATTTCTATGGTGATATTGCGCGCCAGATCGGCGACGACCGCGTTTCTGTCGTCAGCATCATGAACAATCCCGATCAGGACCCGCATCTGTTCGAAACCACGCCCGGCATCGTGCGTCAGATCTCGTCGGCCCAGATCGTGATCCTCAATGGCGCCAACTACGATTCCTGGATGGACAAGCTCCTGGCTGCAGGACCACGGCGTGACCGGGCAGTAATCAACGTCGCGAAGCTCACCGGCTACAAGTCCGGCGACAATCCGCATCTGTGGTACGATCCCGCGACAATGCCAGCGGTAGCAACTGCCATCGCCGATGCGCTTGCGAAATCCGACAGCGCGCATGCGGCCGACTACAGCACGCGGCTCAAAGTCACGCTTGCCGCATTGGATCAGATCACGCAGCGGATCGCGCAGTTGAAGGCTAAACATGGCGGAGTACCGGTCACCGCAACCGAGCCGGTGTTCGGCCCGATGGCACGGGCGTTGGGGCTGATCATGCGCAACGAGCGCTTCCAGCTCGCGATGATGAACGACACCGAGCCAAGTGCGCGCGACGTGGCCGCGTTCGAGAGCGACCTCAAGGAACGCAAGGTCAGGCTGCTGATCTACAACAGCCAGGTCTCGGAGAAGTTGACCGAACGGCTGCGCGACATTGCCAAGCGGGCCAAGGTTCCGGTGATTGGCGTCACCGAGACCATGCCGGCGAATGTCAAATTCCAGGACTGGCTGCTTGGCGAGCTCGACGTCCTCGACAAGGCATTGAGCGGGCCGAATTCGTGAGCGTCGTCGCCTTCGAGCATGTGACACTTCAGCTGGGCGGCCGCGCGGTGCTGTCGGACGTGAGTTTCGAGATCCAGGCCGGCGAGTTTATCGGCGTGCTCGGGCCAAACGGAGCCGGCAAGACCACGCTGATGCGCGCAATTCTCGGCCTGCTGGCGCCCGGCGCCGGCCGGATAAAGGTCTTCGGGCAGGCGCCGGAATGCGGAAATCCGGCGATCGGATATCTCCCGCAACTGCGCACAGTATTGCCGGACCTTCGCATTCGCGGCCGAGACGTGATTGCCGGTTCCCTGAACGGCGAGCGCTGGGGGCTCGCCCTCAGCAGCCATCGAGACCGTCTCATGGTTGAAGAGACGCTCGAAGCCGTTGGGGCGCTTGAACTTGCCAACCGCCCCCTCGCCGAAATGTCCGGGGGCGAGCGGCAGCGCCTGTTGCTCGCACAGGCGTTGATCGGGTCACCAAGGCTTTTGCTGCTCGACGAGCCGTTGATCAGCCTCGACGCCCGCCGCCAGGAAATTGCGATCGATGTGGTGCGCAGGGTCTGCCGCGAGCGGAAGATTACCGTGTTGTTCAGCGCGCATGAGCTCAACCAGCTGCTCGGGACGCTCGACCGCGTGCTTTATCTCGGCAACGGCCATGCCGTGCTCGGCTCAGTCGAAGAGGTGGTCACAGCGCCAATATTGTCGAAGCTTTTCGGTACCGAAATTCAGGTGCTTCGCGCCGAAGGGCATATTTTCGTGATGTCGCGGGGGCTGGATGTCGAGCGGACCGACCATCTTCACGATCACGGTCATGACCACGACCACCACTATCACTGACATGTTTGCCTACGACTTCATGATCAATGCGTTCGCCGCTGCCGGCATCGCCGCGGTGGTCTCCGGCATTGTCGGCTATTTCCTGGTGATGCGCGGACAGACTTTCGCGGGCCATGCGCTGTCGCATATCGGCTTTGCCGGCGCGACCGGCGCCGGTCTTGTCGGCCTTGCGCCACTGTGGGGCCTCATCGCATTCACCCTTGCCGCCGGAATCATCATGGGCGCGCTAAGCGAGCGGATCAGCAACCGCGACGTGGCGATCGGTGTCGTTCTTGCCCTGGCGTTGGGATTTGGCCTGCTGTTCCTGCACTACCACACGTCATTTGCGACACAGGCGACCGCGCTGCTGTTCGGTAATGTGCTCGCGGTCGACCACGCGATGATTGCAACGCTCGCTTTGCTTGGCGCGATCACGCTCGCGGCGCTTGCCTTCATCATGCGGCCCTTGGTGTTCTCGAGCCTTCAGCCGGAGCTGGCAGAGGCCAAGGGCGTGCCCCTTCGCGCCGTCTCCGTCACTTTCCTCGCCATCGTCGCCTTGGCCGTGTCGGTCTGCGCCCAGATCGTTGGCGTATTGCTGGTCTTCACGCTGATGGTCGGGCCGCCGGCCGCGGCGCAACGCGTAACGACGGGTCTCTGGAGCGGGCTGTTCGTATCGGCAGGCCTTGCCATTGGCGAAGCCTGGCTCGGCCTGACGATGGCCTTCTACACCGACTGGCCGGTGAGCTTCTGCATTGCCTGCCTGAGTGCCCTCGCCTACTTCGTCTGCATTGCGCTGCCAAAACAAACGAGGCCGGCACAGGTGGCGCCGGCCTCGTAACAAGACAACGCGCGCGGCGCTACATCTTCACGCCGTGCTCGTTCATGTATTTCACCGCGCCCGGGTGCCACGGGATCGGCGAATAGGACTTCACCTGGTTTTCGAGCGTGAAGTTCTTCGCCTCGCCGTGCACCGCCACCAGATCCGCCTTCTTGTCGAAGATTGTCTTGACGATGTTGTAGGCATCCTGATCCGACATCTTGGCGTTGGCGACCAGGATGTTCCACACGACGGTGTTCTTGTTATCCGTCGTCTGCCCCGGATAGGTGCCGGACTTGATGGTGCTGCCAGCATAGAGGTCGCCGTACTTGGCGTTCATCTTCGCGGCGAGATCGGCATGATCAATGAGCTTGAGCTTCACGCCGGGCGTGGCGCCAAGGTCCGTCACCGCCGAGGTCGGAAGTCCGCCGACCCAGAAGAATGCATCGATCTTGTGGTCCTTGAGCGCGTTGACCGACTCGGCGACACCGAGGCGCTCGCGCTTCATGTCCTTGTCCTTGTCGAGGCCGGCCGCCTCGATCACGCGGAAGGCCATCACTTCAGTGGCGCTGCCACCCGAGCCAGTGGAAACGCGCTTGCCTTTGAGGTCAGCCATTTTCTCGATGCCGGTCCCTTCGATCGTCACGACGTGCATCTGGTTCGGATAGAGCACCATCAATGTACGGACCGGCACCTCGGTGCCCTTGAATTTGTCCTGCCCTTTGTAGGCGTCGAGCGCGGCGTCGACCATGGAGAACGCAATTTCGCTGCGACCGGCATTGATCAGCTTGAGATTGTCGACCGAGCCGCCCGTGACTTCCGCCGTCGCCTGGATCCCCGGCAGCGTTTTCGACAGCACGTTGGCAAGGCCGCCGCCGAGCGGGTAGTAAACGCCACCCGTGCCACCGGTCGCGATCGACATCGCGCGCTGCTGCGCAAACACCGTTCCGGCGGCAACCGTCGTAGCCAGCGCCAGCACAGCCAGCCCGATTTTGTGCCGCCTGGTCATTTCATATTTCAGCATCGTTTTCTCCCTTGGCCTTTCTGTTCTTGTCCACCTTATGCCGCAAGTTTCGCTGGAACGAATCTCTGTTTCAATAGGAGCGCCGCCACCAGACCGAGGCCAAACGGCGCAGGATATGGCACATCGAGGCCGGTTAAGGTCTCGGCCAGGCCCTCCAGCAGGCTCGGGAACACCAGCAGCAGGCCCGCCAACATCCATAACCACCGCTCGGCCTGGGTATTCCGCCGCAAAGCCCAGTTTTGCGCAGCCGCCGCAAGCGCGCCCAGTCCGATGGCAGTCTTCAGCGTGACCCAGATGATGTCGTAGACCGACCCATCCTTCGGAATTTTCATCAGCAATCCGATACCCTGCGGATCAAGCACAAAAACGAACGGCACCAGAAATGCAGGCAAAGTGTATTTCCATGCCTGCATGGTTGTGACGTAAGGGTCGCCACCGGTGATCGCCGCGGCCGCGAAGGGCGACAATGCGGTCGGCGGCGAAACCTCCGAGAGCACCGCGTAGTAGAAAATGAACATATGGGCGGCGAAATCCGGCACGCCAAGCTTCGTGAGAGCCGGCGCGGCAATGACCGCGCAGATGATGTAAGAGGCAGTCACCGGCACGGCGAGGCCGATGATCCAGACCACGAGACAGGTATAGAGCGCGGTCAATAGCAAACTGCCGCCGGCAAAATCGATCACGATCGAGGAGAACTTCAGCCCAAGACCTGTCAGCGTGACGATGCCGACGATGATACCAGCGGCGGCGCAGGTCGTCGCCGCGCTCAGCACGCCGATCGAACCGTCCGCCAAGGCAGCCGTGAGCTTCTTTGACTCCGGCACCAGCCGCTGACCCGACGGCGTCAATCCAAGAAAAGCGAGTACGCCGATTACAACCAGAATCAGCAGCGCAAAATAGGTCTCAAACTCGATCGCGAATGCTGTCCCGCCGATCGGCGTAATCGTGAACAACGCCGCGGCGACCGCCCCAACCAGGAGAATTGCGATCAATAGTTTGCGCGGGCCAAGAGCGGTATCCGGCGCAAGCCCACTCATTGCGAAGGCGAGAACTGTTGCATAGAACACCGACAGCATTGGCGAATAGCCGATGACCATGAAGACCACGACCGCGATCAACGAAGCGAAGTGGAAACCGTAACGCTTCGTCATTTCCCACACGGTCATCTCGGCCTTGAACACCACCTCGTGCGCGCCAAACCGCAATGAATCGAGTTCGACCATGAACACCAGCGACAGGTAGTAAAGGCAGGTCGGGATGGTCGCCATCCAGATCACGTCGAGGTAGCTGATCTTGAGAAACTCGGCGATCAGGAATGCCGCCGCGCCAAGCACAGGTGGTGAAATGATCGCGCCGAGTCCGCCGGCCGCAAGCAGCCCGCCGGCCGCATTCTTCTCGAAGCCCGCTTTCGCAAGCATCGGATAGGCGACGGTCCCGATCATCACGGTTGTTGCGACACCTGAACCGGACGGACCGCCGAGCAGAAACGACGATGCTACCACAGCGCGGCCGGCGCTCGCCGGCTTGCCGCCCATGACGGCGAGCGAGAAATCGATGAAAAACTTCCCGGCGCCGGAGTGCTGCAGAACGGCACCGTAGATCGTGAACATGATGATCAGCGTCGCCGACACATCGATCGGAACGCCGAAGATGCCTTCCAGCGTGATGAACAAATGGCCGACCAGCCGCGAGATGTCATAGCCGCGGTGGGTCCACGGCGGCGGCAGATCGGGACCGAAATAGGCGTAGAGAATGAAGCACACCGCCACGAGCGGCATGACCCAGCCGGTCGTGCGCCGCGCCGCTTCCAGCACCAGCACGATGAAGACGGCGCCGAGGATAACATCCCATTTTTCCGGCACGGCGGCACGGTCGGTGAAATCATCGCCCTGCGCGAGCGCGTAGACGATGGTGGCGATGCCGAGCAGCGGAGGGATGACATCGAACCACTGGATGCGGTTGCGGAAACGTGCAGAGAGCGGAAACAGCAGAAAACTCAGCAGCAGCACAAAGGCGACGTGCGTGTAGCGAAGCGGAATCGTCGGTACGATGTCGTAGGCCGCATAGAGGTGGAACAGCGTCATCGCGACGGCGATTCCGGTCACGACGATGCCGACCCAGCCCGAGAGCCGGTTGGCGGCGCCTTCTTCCTGCTGAACGTATTCTTCTGCCTTGCGCAGCTGCTCTTCGGAAATGACCTCCGAGCCCGCGCCCACCCCCGCGTCTTCCGCCATCGTCCCCTCGCCTGGCAGCGGTGTCCCCCGCCTTCGGGCGGCACGCTAGCACGGGCTAAAGGCGGGGAATACCTGCGGAAAATCCCACTTTCGGCGCAGTCAGGGCCGTCCGAGCAGCATCGCGAGCGCCGCGGCCAAGAACGGCAGCGGCAGCGACACCAACGCGCGCAGCCAGACGACGCGCGCCGGCATCATCGGCACTTCCCAGATCACCAGGCGGTGGATTGCATAAAGAGCCCAGGCGGTCGAATAGGCGATCACCTGCGGCGCACCGGCTCCGCTCTTGAGCGCGGCAGCGCCGATTGAGAAGCCAACGACCGGACCACCGGGCGTAAGCGCGCCTCCGAGCGTCGCGATCGCGACACCCAGCAGGCCTGACTCCGGACCGAGCCACGGCGCGATCCATGCATTCGGCAGCGCTTCCGCGACGAAGCCCGAGCCAACCACCCCGATGCCGATGCGTGGCAGCAACAGGATGAACTCCATGACGCCGGTACGTACGCCGTCATCCAGCAAAACGCGTCCGCGCGTTGCGGCAATGACGGCCAGAACACCGACGACCAGCCACAGCAGAATGTTGATGGCGAGCGTCATTTGATTTCGTCGCGATACTGAAAGCCGGCGCGGACGGCGATGCGGGCGAGCAGGCCGGCGATGATCGGAAGCGGAATCGCGGCAACCATCCGCCAGATCACGAAGTCGGCGCCGAAGAACGGCAATTCCCAGACCAGCGCGCGCGTGTAGCCGATGAGTGTCCAGCTGACGATGAATGCGACCACCGCGCCGGCGTCGGCGCCCATGACGAGAAATGCGCCGGCCACCGGATAGATGGTGATGGGCCCGCCGGGCAGCAGAAAACCGAAAAACGCGGCGATCAGCAGGCCGGTAAAGCCCGACTCGTGCCCGACCCAGCGCGCCACCATCTCGCGCGGCAACAGCAAGGTGACGAAGGCGCCGATCAGGCAACCGGCCAGCACTTTCGGCAGCATCTCGCCAAAGAGCGAAAGGTCGCCGACAAGAACCTCGAGAAAGTGCTGGCGTCCGTCACGCGCATAGACCGTAGCGGCAGCAGCGGAGGCAAGAGCGGCGATGATTGCCGTCGACCAGTCGAAGGCGCGACGACGACGGCGTTGTGGAGGCGGCTTGGTCAAAGTGCCGCGAACACTAGTCGACTCGAACCGAATTGTCTGCCGCGTCCCGGTTGACCCTGCATTGCGTCGCCGGTAGCTTCGCAGCGATGGGGATGGGGTCCCCCGAGAACCGCCCGAAAGGGGCTGATGACTCCTACCGCGCAACAGGGCGGTAGGAATCTGTCCGCCGCAGGGCGGTTTTTCCATGCCCTGAGACAGAGGAGATCTGATCGATGGGCTTCTTGATCGTATTTATCGGTGGCGGCATCGGCGCCGCGCTGCGCCACGGCTTCAATCTCGCT
>DASSSM010000061.1:0-3371 GCA_035708425.1 Pseudolabrys sp. | reverse complement strand
AGCATTGATCGGCAGGTCGAGCGCCCAGTCGAGCCAGCGAATTCGCGCCATCGCAACGCCAAGCGGGATACCGACCACGATGGCGCTAACCAGGCCGTAGACCATGACCTCCAGGCTTTGCGCCAGAAAGTACGGCAATTCACCGGAGACTGTCGTCTCGTAGAAGGCGATCGCGATCTTGCTCGGCGAGGTGAAAAAGATTGGGCTGATAAAGGGCGCAATGATTTCCCAGACGATCAGGATGGCGACGACAAAGCCGTAACGGTAGAGCGCGGCGTGTTCCCACCAGGCCGTCTTGACCATAGCCGGCGCCTGCGCGCCGCCGGCAATCGCGCCGGTATCAACCTGCTGGGCAACGGTCATTGTCATCCTTTCGTCGCGCCCTGCGGCGCGGTTCGTGTGGCAGGCGCCGCCTTCGGCGCGGCGCCTGCCATTTCGGTGAAGCGTCTACGTCAGAACGCCGCGGTTGGGCAAACCGGCCCCTTCCACTCGCCGAGCTGCTCGATGGCTTTCTTGGCAAAAGTGGTGTCGACCACCTCGTCGTATGTCGGCGTCTTGCCCTCTTTGATGTTGCCGACCTTCGTCATCAACTCGGCCGTGAAGTTTATGCGCTCAGGGCTCAAGCCGGTATTGGCGTCCCAGATGCACTGCTTGACCAGGAAGTCGAAGCTTTCGGCCAGAACGTTTTCCGGGTAGCCGGTCTGTTTCACGAGAATCGGAATGATCTTGGCTCGTTCCGAGTACATGATCCGGGTGGCCTCGATATTGGCCGTAACTACCTTTTGAACGACGTCGGGATGATCCTTGATCGTCTTTTCGGTCGCCGAGAGGAACGTATAGAGCGTCTTCGGCTGGAGCTCCCACATGCGCGCGATGGCGTGCAGGTCCGGAACTTTGGTCTTGGCGAACATTTCCTGCTCGACGTGCAGGATGGCGGTATCGACCTGGTTGGCCACGAGCGCCGGAACGTCCTCGCTCGCAATCGTGACGAAGTTGACCTCCTTCGGGTCGATCTTCGCGGCGCGCAGCACACTGCGGCTGAGGAGGTCGGCGAAGCCGCCTGGTTCCTGGATGCCGATGCGCTTGCCCTTGAGATCGGCCATCGTCTTGATCTCGGCGCGCACAACCATCGACGCTTCAAATTTCGGCAGATTGGCGGACAGCGCTTTCACCGCCGCGCCGTTCGAGCGGCCGATGATCGTCGGCGCACCGGGAGTAAGGCCGAACTCGATATTGCCCGCGAGCAGCGCGCGATAAACTTTCACGCCGTCGCCAAGCGACACGATATCGACGTCAAGCCCGGCTTTTTTATAGAGGCCCAATTCTTTGGCGACGATAGTCGGCATATGGACGATATTGGGCGGCGACGTCGGTATGCCGATGGTGATCTTGGTTTGCGCCTGTGCGGCGGCCGGCAACATGATCGCGGCGGCCAGCACCGCCAGCGATGATTTGAAGTTTTGCATCATCTTTGCTCCTCCCTGGATTTTTGTCGTTCGTGCGCAAATGGCCCGTGAAAGCGGGGATTTTGCCCCATTGTCAGTGCAAAAACAACGAAGCCCAGCTCATTAGTCCCGCCTGATCGCGCAACCTTTGACCGCAGGCCGGGGCAAAGGTTAAGGCAACCCCCGGACAACAACGACTGACTGCATTCATGCCCGAATTCGTCGTTGAGTACGGTAAAACGACTACGCCAGCGCAGACCGACGGCCGCCTGGACTCCCCCGCTTTTCACCGCAACCACGAGGCGATCTGGTCAGCCATTGGCGGTTTTTTAGCGACACAAAGCGGCGACCTTCTGGAAATCGGCAGCGGCACCGGCCAGCACGCGGCCGCATTCGCCCCACGTGCCCCCGGAATTACATGGTGGCCAAGCGACATCTACGACTCTCACCTCAAGAGCATCGCAGCATGGCGCACGTTTTCGGGCGCCGCAAACCTGCGTCCACCCCAGCGCATCGATCTCAGCGATCCTGATTGGACCTGGACCGGTGACGTCGACCGCAATGCGCCGGTCTCGGCGATGCTCTGCATCAACGTCCTGCACATCTCGCCCTGGCGCGTGTCAAAGAATCTGTTTGCAGGAGCGGGCCGACTCCTGCGAAAGCATGGCCGCCTGTTTGTATACGGTCCATTCCGGCGGGATGGCGCGCATACGTCGCCGAGCAACGCGGCATTCGATGCCAGCTTGCAGGCGGAGAATGCCGAATGGGGCGTGCGCGACGTGTCGGACCTGAATGGGCTCGCCAAATCTGCCGGCTTGACGGAGGCGGAGATTTCGCCGATGCCGGCCAACAACCTGGTGCTGGCCTTCGCGCGAGCGCTTGGGCAGAATTGAATTTAGCGACGGCAACACAAGAAGAAACCAACCATGCAGCCTGAACCGATCCACGACATTGCACACCTCGGCCATGTCGAGTTACTGACGCCGAAATTCGAGGAGAGCCGCCGGTTTTTCATCGACATCATGGGGATGACGCAAAGCGGGGAGAAAGACGGCAGCGTCTACCTGCGCGGCTGGGACGACTATGAGCGTTATTCGCTCAAGCTGACGGACTCGAAGACCTCCGGTCTCGGCCATGCCGCTTTCCGCACCCGCTCACCGCAGGCGCTCGAACGCCGCGCTGCTGCGCTCAAGGGTTCGGGCTTTGACATCGGATGGACGGATGGGGATCTCGGCCACGGCAAGACGTTTGTCTTCAAGGATCCGGACGGCCACAGATTCGAGATCTACTACGACACCGAATGGTACGAGCCACCTCGCGAATTGCGGCCTGCGCTCAAGAATCAGGCGCAGAAATTTCCGGCTCGCGGTATCAACGTGCGGCGCATCGACCACTTCAACGGCCTGGCTGTGGACATCAAGGCCAACCGCGAATTCTTCCAGAAGTATCTCGGCTTTATGTTGACCGAGCAGATCGTGCTCGACGACGGCACGGAAGCCGGCATGTGGATGACGGCGACGAACAAAAGCTACGACTTCGCCTACACACGCGACCACACCGGCACGAAAGGACGCCTGCACCACGTCACGTTCGCGCTTGATGCACGCGAGGATGTGCTGCGTGCTGCCGACATCTTCCTGGAGAATGGCGTCTACATCGAAACCGGGCCGCACAAGCATGCAATCCAGCAGACCTTTTTCCTGTACGTCTATGAACCAGGAGGCAACCGGGTCGAAGTCGCATGCGCAGGCGCGCGGCTCGTGCTTGCCCCCGACTGGAAGCCGATCACCTGGACTGAAGCGGAGCGAAAGAAGGGTCAGGCCTGGGGCCTGCAGACGATCAAATCGTTCCACACCAAGGGCACGCCACCCGTTCCCGGCGTTCCGGACTCCTGAGTGAGCAGGCGCCATGACTCGTCGCAACACC
>DASSSM010000060.1:0-2290 GCA_035708425.1 Pseudolabrys sp. | reverse complement strand
TTTCGGGAGCGTCCCTGGAGCCGACCCCGCCATTGAGGGATGAGTACACGCCTTGCGATACGCCGCCGGAGCGCGTGAAGAAGGCGTGTCGAATGCCCGGGAGCGTCGTGAGAGAAGAAGCCTGCAGCATCGATCACCGTGGAGCGGCCAACAGCCACGCGTCATCAATACATAGGAGGTGCAAGGTCATGCAGCTAGCTCGTTGAGGCCTCGAAACCGGGCGGCGTGCCGATAGAACGATGCACGAAAGCAGCAACTTTAAACAATTCTCCCATGGCGGTGCGTTCGCGGCCGATCAGGCGCGTCAAGGCCTGGTCAATATCATCGGCGCGTGCAGCCTTGGCCTTGAGTGAAGCCGCGCGCTGCTCGATACCGAGACGACGCAAGAATTGCGATTGTTCGATCGGCCCGAACCCTTTCGCGCCCATGGCCTCGACGGCCCGCGACAGGGCCTGAAAATCAACGTGGGCAGTGAGATCGAGCGCGCCGGGCGCGCTCAACGGATCCGCGTAAGCATGCCGGCCGACAGCCTGGAACGTTTCCCCGATGCCGGATTCCGTGTGGCCGTAGTCGATCACCAGGGCGGCCCCACGGCCATCCGCAACGCGCCGGCCGACCTCCATCGCCTCCGTATCGCCACGCCATTCGAAAATCGCGCCCGCGCGCGCCGAACTGAAGCGTGCCGGCAGCAGGGTTTGGAAAAACGGAAGCGGTTCAGGAGCGATCGTGAAAGCAAGCTGATCGTTGGCGTCGACCTGAATCCGGCGCTCGTGCCAACCGCGGTCGGTCTTGATGGCCTGGTTGACCGGCAGCGCGTCAAAGAACTCATTGGCAAAAATAATCGCCGGTCCCGCAGGCACGTCGGCGAGCTTCGCATGCCAGAAAATCGTCACACCCGCGCTTTCCAGCGTTTTTTCCTGCTGTGCCTGGAGCACCGGGCTGATCTCGACCAGATGCGCGACGATTGCGGAATGAAATTCAGGCACGATCTGCACCGCGCGCAGCGCATCATTCATCAGGGTACCGCGCCCGGGACCGAGTTCGATCAGCCGCACATTCTCGGGCGTGCCCATCTGCGTCCATACGGTCGCCGCCCACAGGCCGATCAGTTCGCCGAACATCTGGCTGACTTCCGGCGCTGTCGTAAAGTCTCCGCGTGCGCCGAGCGGATCACGCGTGGTGTAGTAACCGTGCTCGCGGTCGAGCAGGCAGAGCGCCATGTACTCAGCGACCGGCATTGGGCCCGCCGTGGCGATACGGCGGCGGATTTCGATCTCGAGCGGCGAGCGCTCCGACACTAGCGGCTCCGCAGCGGCTGGTGTTTCATCGCATAGACGATGAAGCCCACGCCGGCGAGGAACAGCGGCACCGACAGCAACTGGCCCATCGTTGCGCCGCCCCACAGGAAACCAAGCTGCGCGTCGGGCTCGCGAAAAAACTCGCAAAACATCCGCGCGACCGCGTAGCAGACCGCGAAGCTTCCGATGATCAATCCGGGCCGCTTCAACGCGCCCGCACGCATCAACAGGGCCAGCACGGCAAGCAGGACAAGACCTTCAAGTGTTGCCTCGTAGAGTTGGCTTGGATGCCGTGGCGCCGGCCCGCCGCTCGGAAAGACCATCGCCCAAGGGACGTCCGTCGGTCGTCCCCACAATTCGCCGTTGATGAAATTCGCGATGCGGCCGAGAAACAATCCGATCGGGCCGACGGCGCATGTGATGTCGCCCAGCGAAAGCACCGGAATGCCGCGCATGTAGCCGAACGCCAGAACCGCAACCACGCAGCCGGTGAAGCCGCCGTGGAATGACATGCCGCCGTTCCACAATTGGAAAATTTCCAGCGGGTGCGCAACGAAATGCGGAAGGTTGTAGAAGAGAACGTAGCCGATGCGTCCGCCGAGAATGATGCCAAGTGTCACCCAAAGGACGAAATCGTCGAAGTCGGTCACCGACAGAGGCGCTTTGCCGCCCCACAATTTGCCGGAGCGAATGAGAATTCGGGCGTACCCCCAGCCCAGCAGAATGCCCACGATGTAGGCGAGGGCGTACCAGCGGACAGCGAACGGGCCGAGATGCACCAGGACGGGGTCGAACGCCGGGTAAGGAATGACGAGCAAAGGCATGCGATGTCCGATTCGCGAAGCGAAGCGTTTGTTATGTGGTAGCATGCCGGGTCTTGCGGCGGCATGACCGGATCGCCATTCTGATGACAGTTCTGCGCCGGAGATGAGGCATGACCCAGACCAGCAACCGATTTTTCGACGAAATGGCGCGTCTGATGAATGACGCCG
>DASSSM010000059.1:0-2910 GCA_035708425.1 Pseudolabrys sp. | reverse complement strand
GTCGGCGCCGAAAAGCATGGCACCCACAATTGTCGCTCCGGCACGCGACACGCCAGGGATCATCGAGATGCACTGGATAATTCCGATGCCGATATACATCGGCAACGTAAAGGCTGTCGCATCGTGGTAGCGCGCCTTCAGATTCATGCGGTCAACCCAAAGCAGGACAAGACCGCCGATAACGAGTGAAATACAGACAACGCGCACGTCAAACAGGTATGACTTGATAAGGCGATAGGCGAGCGCCCCGACTACCGCTGCCGGCAAGAATGCAAGGAGCACCCCAATGACGAACCGTGCCGCTTCCCACTGCGTGAACATCGCCTTGGCCAGCGCCCAGAGCCGGCCGAAATAAATCGAGAGCAGGGCGAGAATGGCTCCGAGCTGGATCAGGATTGCAAAGGATTTTCCGAACGCATCGTCTCCCCAGCCGAATAAATGCTCCATCAACAGCAGATGGCCAGTAGAAGACACCGGAAGGTATTCGGTCAGGCCCTCGACAACACCGAGCACGGCCGCCTTGATAAGGTCGAGATGCATGAACTGCTCCGGGAATTCGGATGTTGTTTGCGAGCGTTGAAACGGCCAGCGCTTTTGGCGCAAAGCGGGATGACTGGCAACGAAAAAAGGTGAAAATTTTTGTGGCGATTTGCGGCGCCTGCCTTTCTATAGTGCGGCGTTGATTCCCACCGGCCTAGACCGAGCGATAATGCTGACGCTGTTTCATCACCCGCTCTGCCCGCGTTCGCGTTACGTGCGCCTGATTTTCGGTGAGTACGGTATTGCCACCCGCCTTGTGGAAGAGCGGTTCTGGGAGCGCAGGGAAGAATTTCTGCTGCTCAACCCAGCCGGAGAACTGCCGGTGGCAGTCACCGAAGGACAGCCGCCAATTCCGGGCGCAGCGGTAATCGCGGAATATATCGAGGAAACTCACCCGCAGAGCGGACAGGATCGCCTGCTGCCTGATCTGGCAGGGCGCCGGGTCGAAGTGCGGAGGCTCGCAAACTGGTTCAACGACAAGTTTTACGCCGAGGTCAGCGGCCCGCTTGTGCACGAACGTGCATTCAAGCGCCACATGACGCAGGAACAGGGCGGCGGACCGCCCGATACTGACGCGCTGCGCGCCGCGCGTCACAATATCCGCTATCATCTGGCCTATATCGGCTGGCTCGTCCGCACGCGCGACTGGCTTGCAGGCGACCGGCTCAGTCTGGCTGACCTGGCAGCGGCGGCGCATCTTTCAGCTGCAGACTATTTGGGCGAAGTGCCGTGGAACGAAGACGAAGCGACAAAGAACTGGTACGCGCGCGTAAAATCGCGCCCGTCGTTCCGCGCGATCCTCGCCGACACGCTCGCGGGCCTGCCGCCGGCGAAAAGCTACGCCAACCTCGACTTTTGAACGACCCGGCCACGATCAAGTCTGCCCTCGCCGAAGAGGCACGCGTGCGCGGCTTCGACGCATTCGGCGTCGTGAAGCCGGATGTCGCGCCAGAACTCAAAATGCGCCTCGAGAACTATATCGCCGGCGGCGCGCATGGCGACATGACCTGGCTGGCAGCGAGCGCCGACCGGCGCGCTTCGCCCCTCACCATGTGGCCGGAAGTCCGCTCGATTGTCATGCTGGGGCTGAACTATGGACCCGATGATGATCCGCTCGCAATCTTGAAAGCCAGTGATCACGCAGCGATTTCGGTCTACGCAAAGGGCAATGACTATCACGAGCTGATCAAGTCCAAACTTAAGGACCTCGCGCGCTGGCTTACCGCCAATGCAGGCGGGGACGTTAAAGTATTCGTCGACACTGCGGCCGTTATGGAGAAGCCGCTTGCGGCCCATGCCGGACTTGGCTGGCAGGGCAAGCATACCAACCTGGTCTCGCGCCAATTCGGCTCCTGGCTGTTTCTCGGCTCAATCTTCACAACGCTCGATTTGCCCGCTGACGCCGCGGAACCGGACAACTGCGGCAGTTGCCGGGCATGTCTCGATATTTGCCCAACTGCAGCCTTCCCTGCGCCGTACAGGCTCGACGCGCGACGGTGCATTTCCTACCTCACCATCGAGCACAAAGGGCCTATTCCCCACGAATTGCGGCCCGCGATGGGCAACCGCATCTTCGGCTGCGATGATTGTCTTGCGGTCTGCCCGTGGAACAAGTTTGCGAGCCAGGGACGCGAGGCCAAGCTTGCGGCGCGCGACGCGTTGCGCGCGCCGCGTCTCGCCGATCTCGTTCGCCTTGATGATGCGCAATTCCGGACATTGTTTGCCAAGACGTCGATCAAGCGAACCGGGCGGGACCGGTTTGTTCGAAACGTGCTGATCGCAATTGGCAACTCACACGACGTGGCACTCAGTGCCGAAGCTGAACGGTTACTTAACGATCCATCCCCGCTGGTGCGAGGTGCCGCGGTGTGGGCACTATCACGGCTATTACCGCGTCAGCGTTTCGCAGAACTTCGAAAGAAACACCCTGACGCCGACCCCACGGTTCAGGACGAGTGGGTCTCGGCGCTTGCCTAAAATTCTTGGACCGCTGCAATAAGGCGATCAATGTCCTCCGGCCGCGACAGGCGGTGATCGCCATCCTTGATCAACGTCAGCACGACATCGTCGCGGGAAAACCGGGACACCAGCTCAACTGCGTGCCGCCAGGGCACATCGGGATCCTGTACACCCTGCAGAATATGCACCGGACAGCCGGTTTCTATCAGCCCGCCGAGCAATAGGTGATTTCTGCCGTCTTCAATGAGGCCGCGCGTAATCGGGTAAGGTTCATCACCGTACTCCGAGGGCCGCAGCCATTTTCCTTTTTCCTGGATTTCACGTTTGGTTGCGTCGGAAAACTGCTTCCACATCAATTCTTCAGTGAAGTCGACTGCCGGAGCGATCAGCACCATGCCCGCAATTGGCGCC
>DASSSM010000058.1:0-2270 GCA_035708425.1 Pseudolabrys sp. | reverse complement strand
GCTGCTCAACGTCCCCTATGCTTACCTCGTGAAGACTTTGCCGCGCACACGTTTCATCGCCATCACCTACAGGTTCTTCGCCGCTAACATCCTGCTGTTCGCGATCGTGCTGCATTTCGCCGATGCCGAACAGACCGTTTGGGTCGGGCGTGCGTTTTTTATCTGGATCTCAATTTTTAACCTGTTCGTCGTGTCGGTGTTCTGGGCGCTTATCGTGGACACCTTCAATTCAGAGCAAGGCAAGCGACTGTTCGGCTTCATTGCGGCCGGAGCAACCATCGGAGCGATTACAGGCTCGAGTATCACCGCAACCTTCGCCCGGCACGTGCCGACGCCACTGCTCCTGATCGGTGCGATCATCTTGCTCGAAGTCGCGGTGCTCAGCGTGCGGCATTTGTCGCGCCTGTCGGAGGCCCTTAAAGCGCGCCCACATGAATCACCGGGCAGCCCGGTCGGCGGGAATGTCTTTGCCGGTATTACGCATCCCTTCAAGTCGGCCTATCTCGCCAATGTCAGCCTTTTCATCCTGCTGTTCACGATCACCGCGACATTTCTCTATTTCCAGCAGGCAAGCCTCGTGCGCGACAATTTTCATGATCGCGGCGCGCAGACCGCGTTCTTTGCGCAAATCGACCTTGCGGTGAACGTGATTACGTTGGCCGTGCAGCTCTTTCTCACTGGCCGTATCGTCGGCATTTTCGGGGTGGGCCTGACGCTCGCAATATTGCCCGCGCTCACCTTGCTTGGGTTCGGCGCTTTGGCTGCTTTGCCGGCCTTGTCGACACTGGTCGTGTTCCAGGTGTTGCGCCGTTCTAGCGACTACGCCATCGCGCGACCGACCCGCGAGGTGCTCTATACCGTGGTGTCGCGCGAGGACCGCTACAAGGCGAAGAGCTTTATCGATACCGTTGTCTATCGCGGCGGCGACCAGGTTGGCGCCTGGGCTTACGCGTTGATCGCTATGACCGGTTTTGGCTCCATTCTTATGTCTATGGTCGCGATCGGGTTGGCCGCAGTCTGGCTGATCAACGGCCTCTGGCTCGGCCGGCGACAGGCCTTGCTGGCCGGTCGAGAGGGCTAATCGCGATCTCTTCAGGCAAACTCGAGAATGACAGCGTCGACTGCGAGACTGTCGCCCGGCTTGGCGTTGATCTTCTTGACCGTGCCGTCGATCTCGGCGCGCAGCACGTTTTCCATCTTCATCGCCTCCACCACCGCGACCGTCTCTCCCGCTTTGACCTCCTGCCCTTCCTTGACGGCAATCGAGACCACCAGGCCCGGCATCGGGCACACGACTTGTTTACCGGTGTCGCCCGCCATCCTCACCGGCATCAGCCGCGCGTACCCGGCCTCGCGCTCGGTATAGACATAGGCGCGGGTCTCGGCGCCGCGGTAGGACAACGCAAAACCGTTCGGGATCGCACGCACCTGGACCGTGGCCGGATGGCCGTCAACCGTTCCGCTCCAGACCGGCGCACCCGGCTTCCAGTCCGACACGACTCGGGACGCGCGGGTCTTGCCGTCATGAACCCGCACCTCGATCACGCCATTCTCGCGCTTAACGGTCAGCCGTATTTCCTCTTCGCCGAGCCACACCGCCCGCTCGCTCTCGCGCGTCACGGTCTTGCCGCCCAACTGTCCCGAAATGCGCCGCTTGCGCTCGCCGAGCACGTGGTCGATGGCAGCGGCGACGGCTGCAAGCACTTTTGCCGTTTCGCCCTGCGGCGCGGTCGCATGAAAGCCGCCCGGAAACTCCTCGGCGATGAAGCCAGTCGAAAGCTTCCCCGCTTGCCAGCGCGGATGCGCCATCAGCGCCGCGAGAAATGGAACATTGTGGCGGATGCCGTCGATCACAAAGGCATCGAGCGCATCGCTTTGCGCGGCGATCGCCGCAGCGCGCGACGGCGCATGCGTCACGAGCTTGGCGATCATCGGGTCGTAGTAGAGTGAAATCTCGCCGCCCTCGTAGACGCCGGTATCGTTGCGCACCGTCACGCCGTTGGCGGTTTGCTCTTCTGGAGGCCGATAGCGTGTAAGCCGGCCCGTGGACGGAAGAAAATTGCGATATGGATCTTCGGCATAGACGCGACTTTCGACGGCCCATCCGTCGAATTTGACATCGCTCTGCCTGATCGCAAGCTTCTCGCCGGCCGCGACCCGGATCATCTGCTCCACCAGGTCGATGCCGGTGACGAGCTCGGTCACCGGATGCTCGACCTGCAGGCGCGTATTCATTTCCAGGAAATAGAAGCTGCGATCCTGGCCGGCGA
>DASSSM010000057.1:0-5122 GCA_035708425.1 Pseudolabrys sp. | reverse complement strand
GGCTGGCGCGAGTTTCCTGCAACGACACAGAGCGTCGGTGTGGCCGACGAGACAGACCTCGTTTTCGCCGGCTTCTGCCTCTTCGTCGACCCGCCGAAGGAGACTGCAGCCGCGGCAATCAAACGGCTCGAAAATGCCGGCATCCGCGTCAAGATCATCTCCGGCGATGCAGCGCCAACCGTGCAACACGTGGTTGAGACGCTGACGATTCCCGCACGCGGCCTGCTGACCGGTGCCGATATCGCAAAACTCGGTGATATCGCGCTCGCCCATCAGGTGACGAAGACCGATCTGTTCGCGCGCGTCTCGCCCGATCAAAAGACCCGCATCATTCGTGCGCTGCGCGCCGGCGGCCACACCGTCGGGTTTGTCGGCGACGGCATCAACGACGCTCCCGCGCTGCATGCGGCCGATGTCGGGCTTGCCGTCGAGGGCGCGACCGAGGTCGCGCGCGCGGCCGCCGACATGATCATGCTCGAAGCCGATCTCCACGTCGTTCACGACGCCGTCGAGGAGGGCCGCCGGACTTATGCAAACATCATGAAGTATCTACGCATGGGTACGTCGTCCAATTTCGGCAACATGCTGTCGATGGCTGTCGCCTCCGTATTCATCCCGTTCCTGCCGCTGACGTCGATCCAGGTGCTGCTCAACAACCTGATCTACGACCTCAGCGAGATCGGCATTCCCTATGACACCGTCGAGCGCAGCACCGTCCGACGGCCGCACGGCCTGGAAATGTCGGAACTCCTGCGCTTCACGGTGATCATGGGGCCGCTGTCATCCGTGTTCGATATCGCTGCCTTCATGATCCTGCTGCACGGGTTTCATGCGGCGCCGGACGTCTTTCACACTGCGTGGTTCATCGAATCCATGGCGACGCAGATCCTGGTCATCTTCTTCATTCGCAGCAGCGAACCGTTCTGGAGGGGCAGGCCGCATCGCATTCTCGTGGCCACGTCGCTGGGCGGGCTGGCGCTCGCGATCGCCCTTGCGCTCACGCCGCTCGGCCGGCCACTCGGCTTTGTGCCGCTCGCGCCTTCGATCCTGTTGGCCATGGCGGTGCTGGTTGTCGGCTATCTCGCGGCGGCGGAGCTCCTCAAGCGCACCGCCATGGCGCATCGCCGGCGGCATTTCGGCGTGCATCACCGGCACAATTAGACGCCTTGTCCGCGCCCCTACCGAATGGTCCAATGCGCGCGGGGCGAGAAGAAAACGGCGGGTTTCCGCTTTGTCGTTCCGGGACGGCGCGGAAGCGCCGGACCCGGAATCCAGATGCGAGCACTGAGTGAGTTCTGGATTCCGGGTTCGCTCGTTACACTCGCGCCCCGGAATGACGATCGTGCGGGGCGCGACGAAAAGAGTGAGAGGGAGAGAATAATGATCCGTCTTGCAGCCCTGATGGCGGGACTAATTCTCGCCCTGATAGCGCCCGCGGTGGCGCAGGACTATCCCAACAGGCCGATCCACGTGCTCACCACCTCGAGCGCCGGCGGCATCAGTGACATCTTCATGCGCGTGCTCGGCGAGGAGCTGCACAAGAGCCTCGGCCAGCCGATCATCATCGAGAACCGGCCCGGCGGCCAGGGCAACATCGCCACGCGCGCCTGCACCGAGGCTGCGCCCGACGGCTACACGATCTGCATCATCAATGCCGATCCGCTGATCTACAACCAGTATCTGTTCAAGAACCTGCCGTTCGATCCCGAGAAGGTGACGCCGATCATCAATCTCTTCCACCTGATCCAGGTGCTGGTGATCAATTCCGATCTCAAGGCAAAGACCGTCGACCAACTGGTCGCGACCTCGCGCGAGAAGCCCGGCACGCTCTCATATCTCACGGCGTCCATCCCTTGCGTCGTCTACATGGACAGCCTCAAGAAGGACAAAGGCGCCGACTGGGTGCGCGTGCCGTTCAAGGGCGGCGGCGAGGCGACCAATGCGATCCTCGGCGGCTCGACGCCGATCGGTTTGCTCGGGCTAGGCAACGTCATCTCGAACATTCGTGCCGGGAAAATGACGGCGCTGGCGCTGGTCAACAATATCCGCACGCCGCTCTTGCCGGAGACGCCGACGCTGGCCGATCTCGGCTACAAGGGCGCGCCGTCGCAGACCTGGTACGGGCTGTTTGCGCCGGCGGGCACGCCGCGGCCGATCATCGACAAGATCAGCGGCGAGGTGAAGCGCGTGTTCGCCAACAAGGATTTCGTCGAGAAATACGTGATCAGCCGCGGCCAGGTGCCTGCGATCAACACGCCGGAAGAATTCGCCGCCGAGATCAAGGCCGACCGCGCCGCCGCCGCGCAGGTGGTGAAGGCGGCAGGCATGCAGCCGCAGTAGGACAGTGCCATGGCCAGCCTGCGTCCAGTCGATAAAGTCGAGATTCAGATCCTCGTCGACAACGCGACCGATGGACTGTCGTCGACGCCTTCGAACGTCGAGAGCGAGTTCAACTTCGCGGCTCGGCGCGGTTTGCGCTCCTCGTCCGGGCGCTGCCTGTGCTGTGCAGTCCATGGCTTCTCCGCATTGCTCACCGCCACACGCGGCGGGAGCAGCCACAGCGTGCTTTTCGACAGCGGCCCGGAGGATTTTGCGTTCGAGCGCAACTGCGCCCGGCTCGGTGCTGATCTCGGCAAGGTCGAGAGTATCGTGCTCTCGCACGGGCATTGGGATCATTCGGGCGCGATGTTCACCGCGCTCAACGCGATCCGCGCGCGCAACGGCAAGCGCCCGGTCCCGTATTACGCGCATCCAGGCATGTTCAGCCAGCGCGCGCTGAGAGCGCCAGATGGTGCGCTTCGCTACATGGATGACGTACCCAGTATTGCCGATCTTAGCTCGCTCGGTGCCGATGTGGTCTGCACGACTGAGCCGCAGGCGTTCCTCGACGATATGTTTTATGTCAGCGGCGAGATTCCGCGCGTCACGCCCTTCGAGCGCGGGCTGCCGGGCCAGGTCCGCAGGACAGCCGACGGGCAATGGGAACCGGATGAATTGCTGATGGACGAGCGCTGGCTGGCCGTGAACGTCAAGGGAAAGGGCATCGTGGTGCTGAGCGCCTGTTCGCATGCCGGCATCGTCAATGTGCTCAAGCACGCGCGCGCGACATTCCCGGATCAGCCGCTGCACGCGGTGATGGGCGGCCTGCATCTTTCCGGGGTGAACGAGGAGATCATCCCGCAGACCGTACAGGCGATGGCCGATTTCAATCTCGCGCAAATCGCCGCCGGCCACTGCACAGGCTGGCGCGCTGTCGCGGCGCTGTCGACGGCCTTCGGCGACAAGGTGCTGGCGCCGTCCGCGGTCGGGAAGCGGTACACTTATTGAGATCACATCGGGAGACACACATGCGCCGGCCGATATTCCTTACTCTCGTCATCGCCGTGTCGTCGACTCTGTCAGTCGCGGCACACGCCCAGGGCGAAAGGGCTGCGGGGCGTCGGTTGGCTACAGAGATGTGCGGCGAATGTCATCAAGTTCGTCCGCAGTTCCCTTCGTTGTTTCGATATCCACCAAGCTTTGAGGACATCGCCAAACTGCCGTCGACCACGCGCCTGTCCCTGAAAGTGTTCCTTCAGTCAAGCCACAAGCAAATGCCGAATTTTATAATCGCAAAATCGGATGCGGATAACATCATCGAGTATATTTTGAGCCTGAAGCGACAGTGAGCTTCTCAACGCGGCCTCGCGACCGGGGGCTCAGCCACGACGGGTGCAAGCGGACATCAGACGCGGTAAGCAGAATGTCCGCTATTCACCAAAGCGGGCATCGCATTGACATGATTGCTGTTCCGTGAGGGAACCGCGCCGCCACATTCCCGTCGAACTCAAATGGAAAGGTAAATTTCGACACGCAGTTTTTGAGAACGCGCATAAATAGACGTGGCCTGTTGCCACGGTTTGTAGAGAGGAGTCGAGCTAGTCTGCTGGCCGGCTCTTTTTTATTGAAACCTTCAGTTCGTGTGTCTTGCCATGCCAACCACTCAAAAGGTGTTGCATGCGGAAAGATCAGACGCTTCCCCAGCAACGGATTATCGGCCGTCCGTTTTGTGAATTCTGCAAGGCACAGATGTGGCTCGCCTGTATCGAGCCGGATGAGGCCGACCACGACAAACGGACATTCGAATGCCCGGTATGCCCAAACGTCACAACACGAATTGTGAAGTATCGGTCGGAACCCAAACCGCGGCACATCGGCGTGACCGTCTAGATTTTTCAGCGCGCCATTTAGACAACTTAGCGCGCCGCGACGCAATCGACCTCGATATCGAAAGGGCCGGTAAAAGAGGGCACGTGAAGGAAGATGCGGGCTGGCGACTCGCTCGGGAAAAAATCCGCATAAATGTCATTGAAGATCGCGAAGTGTCCTGGCTCGGGCGTGCAATAGACATTGCACTTGAGCACCTTCGCAAGCGATGAGCCTGCAGCATCGAGACATTCCTGCATCTGCGTAAGGACGATCTTGGCCTGGCGATCAAAGGGCAGTCGTTTGATTTCTCCGGTGCCGGGTTCGAACGGCGGCAAGCCTGAAAGGAATACAAAGCCGTTCGCAAACGTGACCGGGTAGATCGGTCCTTTGCGCCGACGTTCGAGATAGCTTGAATATGGCTCCACCCGTAACCGCTGCAGCATCATGGCGCGCCTCCATCGGTGACGGCGCCAGCCTAGCGCTTGACGCCACAGAGTTAGTTCGGCCACTGCCGAACTATTGCTGCTTGTCGGAACGGTTGCCGCGACAGTAAGATGTGGCATGGATGCTGCCGCTAACATGGTCGAGATCGCGGCACTCGTCGGTGATACGGCGCGCGCAACCATGCTGGCCGCACTCATGAGCGGGCAGGCTCTGACCAGCAGCGAACTTGCCGGGCTCGCGCATGTGTCGCGAGCGACCGCCAGCGAACATCTGGGCAAGCTTACGCGGGCGCGGCTCCTGGCCGTCACGCAAAAGCGGCGCAATCGCTATTACAGGGTCGCCTCGCCTCTGGTGGCGAGAATGCTGGAAAGCATCAAGTCAGTGGCTGCGCTGGAGACCCCGGCGCGTTATCAGCCGCGCTCGGTGCAGGACGACGAGCTACGTTTCGCCCGCACTTGCTACGATCATCTCGCCGGTCGGCTGGGCGTCG
>DASSSM010000056.1:0-4339 GCA_035708425.1 Pseudolabrys sp. | reverse complement strand
GCTCCGGAGCGATTTACGCCCGAGGCAGGCGTCTATCTGGGCCTGCGTTCGATCTATCACGACCTGGAGCATGCAAAGAGCGACGATGCGCTGCGCGATGTCGTCGCGCGCCTCTGGGACATGGCGGTCCAGCTCGAAGACGGGAACGTGTCGCAGGCCGAGCAGGCACTGCGCCAGGCGCAGGAGGCCTTGCGGCAGGCGCTCGAGCGCGGCGCGAGCGATGAGGAAATCAAAAAGCTGATGGATCAGCTGCGCGCCGCCATGGACAAGTTCCTGCAGGCGCTTGCCGAGGAAATGCGCAAGAATCCGCAGCAATTGACGCGTCCACTCGATCGCAACAATACGCGCATGCTGAGCCAGCAGGATCTCAAGAGCATGCTGGACCGGCTGGAGAATCTGGCGCGCTCGGGCAACAAGGACGCCGCGCGCCAGCTGCTCGAGCAGCTGCAGTCGATGCTCGAGAACCTGCAAATGGCGCGGCCCGGCGCCCAGGGCGACGACGGCGACGATGACGATATGATGTCGGCCCTCGACGAGCTCGGCGACATGATCCGCAAGCAGCAGCAGCTGCGCGACAAGACCTTCAAGCAGGGCCAGGAAAACCGCCGCGATCGTCAACGCGGTCAGCAGGGCCAGAACCAGATGGGCGACCTGCGCCAGGATCAGCAAGGGTTGCGTGACCGCCTCAACAAGCTTCTGGAGCAACTCCGCCAGCGCGGGCTCGGCCAGCAAGGCCAGCAAGGCCAGCAAGGTCAGCAAGGTCAGCAGGGCCAGCGGGGACAGCAAGGGCAGGGCGGCAACGAGATGGGCGAACTCGGCGATGCTGGCGAAGCCATGGGCGAGGCAGAAGGTCAGCTCGGCGAGGGTGACGCCGATGGCGCCGTTGGCAGCCAGGGCCGTGCCCTCGAGGCCATGCGAAAAGGCGCCAAAGGCCTTGCGCAATCGATGCAGCAGCAGGGCATGGGCCCGGGTCCAAACGGGCGGCCGGGCCGCGGGCAATCGCGAGCCCAACAGGAGACTGATCCCCTGGGGCGGCCAATGCGCCGCGGCGACTACAGCGACGACTTCACCGTCAAGGTCCCGGGTGAAATCGATGCGCAACGGGCTCGGCGTATTCTGGAAGAGCTGCGCAAGCGGTTCGGCGAGAGTTTCCGCCCGCAGCTGGAGCTCGACTACATCGAGCGATTGCTAAAAGATTTCTGATCTCACAGATCGCGCGACGATGTGCGAACGGCGTTACTTGGCCGCGGCGGTCGAATCCTGCGGCGTGAAGAAGCGCACCATCACATCGGTTGCGTTTGGCGGCGGCGAGACAAAACGGCTGCGGAAATCGAGTTTTTCTCCAGGCCCGAGAATGCTGCGGCCTGGCAGAGCGTTCCACGTATAGATTTCCTGTCCGGATGCGTCGCGTGCAGCGAAGCGCAGCCGTGGCACCTCGGTGGCCTTGCTGGCGACGCTAACGATGGTGCCTTCGATCACCAGAGTCGACAGTCCTTCCTGCGTTTCTTTCGAAATCCGCATATTCTCGAATTTCAGGTGACGCAGGTTGACCGGCAGGCCGATCGCTGCGAACAACGAGGCAGTCTGCGGGAAGAACCTCACAACCTCGCTGCGGGCACCGACCAGCGCAACATTGAAGGCGAAGAGGACAAGAATAAGTGCAGTCCATCGCGACGAGCGCCGCTCTTTACTGCGTCGTGCCTGAAGTCGCTTGCGGCGCACGGCAAAATTTTCAATCTCATCTGCTTCCGTCGTCGCCTCAGATGCGGCTGACGGCTCTTTCGGGACGATCGGTGGTGCGTCGGTAACAGTGACGGGTGCCTGCGCTGCTTCTTCTTCCTGCGCGGCTGCCCCAGTTACTTGCTCTTCGGCGGCGGTATCTTCGACTCTGTCCTGGATTTGCCGATCAGGACGTATCACGCCGATGGCAGAGGTTGAGTCATCGTTCGCGCCGGCGCTTGCCATCTCCGGCTTGGACGCGAACCAGGTCGTCTTGCATCTTGCGCAGCGGACGGTTCGTCCTGCCTCGCCCAACGAGGCCGGGTCGATCATGTAGGACGTTGAGCAGTTCGGACAGGCGATCAGCATGGGGTCGATGGTAATTGGATGGCCAACGTACCAGCCGTCCGTTAATGGATCGGAAACCATGCCGGGCCCTGTCAAACGGGGGTTTTTCGCCTTTTTCTCCGCGGCCGCTATGGCGGCGTCGCGATAATCCTGTAAAAACGCAGGGGTGCCTGGGGACTTCGGCCCGGTCGTGATTCGCGCGGCCTTTTGGGGAATTTGTCGGAGAGGGGTGGGTGGTCCGATTTGAGAACGTCGGCTTGCGCTATGGGCTGGGCCCAGAGGTCCTGCGTGACCTCACGTTCCGCATCGAACCTCACTCGTTCCAGTTCCTGACCGGGCCATCCGGCGCCGGCAAGACCTCGCTTTTGCGGCTCCTGTTCCTGTCGCTCAAACCGACGCGCGGCCTGATCACTCAATTCGGTCACGACGTTGCGACACTGTCGCGCGACGCGGTGGCGACGCTGCGCCGCCGCATCGGTATCGTGTTCCAGGACTTTCGACTGCTCGACCACATGACGACGTACGAAAACGTCTCGTTGCCGTTGCGGGTCATGGGCCGGCCGGAAGACAGTTACCGGGAGGAGGTCATCGAGCTGCTGAGCTGGGTCGGTCTCGGCGAGCGGATGTGGGCGCTCCCGCCGGTTCTTTCTGGCGGGGAAAAACAGCGCGCGGCAATCGCGCGCGCAGTGATCGCGCGGCCGCAATTGCTGCTTGCAGACGAGCCGACCGGCAACGTTGATCCTAGCCTCGCGCAACGCCTGCTGCGTCTCTTCGTCGAGCTGAACAAGTCCGGCACATCGGTCGTCATAGCAACGCACGACATTGCACTCATGGACCAGTACGATGCGCGCCGTCTCGTGCTCCATGATGGCCGGCTGCATATCTACGATTGAGATCCGCAATGAGTGACTCACGAATCGATTTGACTATGCAGTTGCGCGAGCCGAACGAGCCCCTGCCGCGGTTTGAGACCGCACTGGTGCCGCGCAACTCGATTTCTGGCCGGGCCCTCGTCGCGGTCGTTGCGATCATGACATTTCTGGTGTCGTTGACGACGGGGGCGGCGGTCCTGGTGACGAAAGCCGCTGGCGAATGGCAATCCGACATTTCGCGCGAGATGACGATCCAGATCATGCCGGCGCCCGGACGGGATCTCGATACCAGCGTGAACCGGGCGGTCGCGATCGCGCGCGCGATTTCAGGAGTCCTTGAGGTGCGGCCATACTCCAAAGAAGAATCGATGAAATTGCTGGAGCCCTGGCTTGGCAGCGGGATTTCACTCAGCGAGCTGCCCGTTCCGCGGTTGATTGTCATCAAGATCGCAGCAGATACGGCGCCTGATCTTGGCCAACTTCGCCGCGTGCTTGCAGATCAGGTTCCGGGCGCCGTAGTCGATGACCACCGGGGCTGGATCGATCGCATGCGGGCGATGGCAGGTACCGCGGTCGCAGTGGGTGTTTGCATCCTGATCCTGATGTTCGCCGCGACGATCTTGTCGGTGGCTTTTGCCACGCGCGGCGCAATGGCGACCAACAAGGCGGTCATTGAGGTTCTGCATTTTGTCGGTGCGAAAAACGGCTTCATCGCACGGCATTTTCAGCATCATTTTCTGGTGCTCGGGCTGCAGGGCGGGGCCATTGGCGGCGGCGCGGCTATCGTTGTGTTCCTGGCGGCGACCCTGATCAGCCATTGGCTCGTTGGCGGCGACCCGGGATCGGCGCTCTTTGGATCATTCTCGATTGGATTCGCTGGCTATGCAGCTGTTCTCGGACAGGTGGTATTGATTGCGGTCGTGACCGCCTGGACCTCGCGACATACGGTCAACAGCACGCTGGAGACCATCGACTGACATGCTTGCCGGTTTCGCCCGCTGGATCGGATTCCTGACGATGGCTGCCGGCGCTACCGGTGCTCTGCTGCTGGCGGGCGGTTTCGGCTGGTTTGTCGCCCAGATTGCCGGCGATGAGATAACACTCGATCGCAAGGCCGATGGCATCGTCGCGCTGACGGGTGCTGCCGCGCGCATTCCCGATGCAATTGAATTGCTGGCTACTGAACACGGCAAACGGCTACTGATAACCGGGGTGTACCGGGCCACCAGCGCGCGCGAAATCGCGCGCATCACGCCGCTTTATTCGAAGTATTTCACCTGCTGCATCGACCTTGACCGTTCTGCGCTCAACACCTTCGGCAACGCGCTCGAAACGAAACGTTGGGCGCGTCAGCACAATTTCAATTCGCTGATCGTCGTGACGTCGAACTGGCACATGCC
>DASSSM010000055.1:0-2464 GCA_035708425.1 Pseudolabrys sp. | reverse complement strand
TGCGGGAAATCGTGCCCGGCGCCGTCGACGTTGGGCTGCTCGTGAATCCGACCGGCACCCTCGCCGAAGTGCAGGTCAAGGAGGCGAAAGAGGCGGCGCAGAAGCTAGGGCAGCGAATCCACGTTGCCAACGCCGGCAGCCAGGGCGAAATCGATGCGGCCTTTGCGGCCATGAAGGTCGGCGCGCTTGTCGTCGGCCTCGATCCGATCTTCGCCACCCTTCGTACGCAAATCATCTCGCTGGCGGCGCGCAACCGCATACCCACCGTTTATGGTGTGCGGGAATATTGCGACCTCGGCGGACTCGCCAGCTATGGCGCCAGTGTTTCAGGCTCATGGTCGCAGGCTGCGCTCTATGTCACCCGCATCCTGAAAGGCGAGAAGCCCGGCGATTTGCCGGTGATGCAGCCCGCAAAGTTTGAGCTGGTGATCAACCTGAAAACCGCCAAGGCACTCAACCTGTCCATTGCACGGTCGCTGATTGCCCGCGCCGACGACGTGATCGAATGAAACCCTCGTGTCTCATGAGGCGTCGCGATGTCATCGCAGCGATCGGCGGCGCGGCGGCATACGCATTGCCGCTTGGCGCGCGCGCCCAGCAGCCTGGTCGGATACGCGTGGTCGGCGTGCTGATCGGATTTCCGGTGAGCGATCCCGCGTCGTTGACCGAGGTAGCCGCGCTTCGCGCGGCGCTCGCAAGGCTGGGATGGACCGAAGGCCGCGACTTGCGTCTGGAGGTCCGCGCGGGCTCCGGCAATGCCGACACCGTGCTAGTTTCGGCCAAGGCCCTGGTCAATCTGCGTCCCGACGTCATCGTGGGCCAGAGCACGGCGGTCACCGCCGCGCTGGCCCGCGAGACGCGGACAATCCCGCTCGTATTCGTCAATATCGCCGATTCCGTTGCCAGCGGATTCGCCGCAAGTCTCGCGCGGCCGGGTGGGAACTTGACCGGCTTCACGGTCGACAATTCCGCGCAGGGCGGCAAATGGGTCGAGCTGTTGAAGGAGATTGCGCCGGCCACGGTGCGCGCCGCGCTTCTGTTCAACCCGGCGACGGCCGCGCCGGTGAAATTGTACATGCCATCGAGCGAAGCGGCTGGCTCATCGTCTGGCGTCCAGGTGAGCGCTGCTGCGGTTCACGGCAAGGACGAGATTGAAGCCGTCATCGCGGCACAGGCGCGCCAGCCGGGCGGGGGCCTCATCGTGCTGCCGGATACGTTCAACACGACGAACCGGGACACCATCATAGCGCAAGCGGCGCGCCACAAGGTGCCGGCCGTCTACTTCAATCATTTCTTTCCGGACTCGGGCGGCCTTGCCTCTTACGGCGCCGACTTCACGGAGCAGTTCCGCGAGGCTGCGAACTATGTCCACCGGATTTTGAAGGGCGCAAAACCGGGCGAACTTCCCGTACAGGCGCCGACCAAGTTCGAGCTGGTCGTCAATCTGAAAACAGCCAAGGCATTGGCGCTGCCGGTGCCGCCGCGGCTGCTTGCCCGTGCCGATAGGGTGATCGAATGATGGCAAGGATGAAACGGCGTGAATTTTTGGGCGCGCTTGCCTGTGGCATTGCGGCCTGGCCGGGGTTTGGATTGGCGCAGCAAGCCCACACGCCAAAGCGCGTCGGCCTCATCGCCAATTCACCGCTCCCGCCGGTCAAGAGATTTCGCGAGACGTTGCGGAAGCTGGGCTGGGTCGAAGGCGAGAATCTCGTCATCGAGTTTCGGTACGGCGAGGGCAGGGATGACCGCTTCCCGGAATTTGCGGCGGAGCTTGTATCGATGCCGGTGGACGTGCTCGTCGTCTGGGGCACGCCCGCTGCATTTGCCGCCAAGCGTGCCACCACGACGATTCCGATCTTGATTGCCGGGGCGGGCGATGTCGTGAACACCGGCCTGGTTTCAAATCTGGCCCGGCCGGATGCAAATCTCACCGGATTTATCGCGCTGAATGTGGATCTGGAAAGCAAACGGCTGGAATTGCTCAAGGAGGCCGTCCCCGGCCTGTCACGCGTTGCCGTGCTTGCAAATCCGGCCAATCCGCTCAACCGCGTCAACCTGGATATCGCGCGCCGGTCCGGCGAAAAGCTGGGCGTGAAAATCGAGGTCGTCGAAGCGAAAACCGCGGCAGCTATCGACGACGCGCTCGCGCAAATAAAGAAGTCCCGGCCCGATGCGGTGTTGCTCGCGTCCGACATTTTGCTTTTGAGCAGGCGAAAGGATATCGCGGACTTCATGAGCGCGCAGCGCATCCCCGCGATCTATCCGTTCAGGGAATACGCCGGCGTCGGCGGGTTGTTCGTCTATGGCGCCAATATTTCGATATTGTTCGAGCGTGCCGCCGAGTACCTGGACAGGTTATTGAAAGGCGAGAAAGTCGGTAATCTGCCCGTTCAGCAGGCAACGGCCTTTGAACTGATCGTCAACACGCGAACGGCGTCGGCCCTCGGGCTGACCGTTCCACGGT
>DASSSM010000054.1:0-2156 GCA_035708425.1 Pseudolabrys sp. | reverse complement strand
AGAGATAGCCGCCATAGGAGCCGATTGCCTTTGACAGGGTTCCCATCTGCAGCGGAACGGCAAAGTGAGAATTCTCCGAAAAGCTCGATCCGCGTCCGCCGCCGAGCACGCCGATGCCGTGGGCGTCGTCGGACATCAGCCACGCGTCGTATTGCTCGGCAAGCGACAACAGGTCTTCTAGCGGGGCGATGTCGCCGTCCATGGAGAAGACGCCGTCAGTAACGATGAGGGCGCGGTCATGCTGCGTGCGATGCGCACCAAGCAGTGCGCGGGCATGGCCGACGTCGTTGTGGCGGAAGGTCTTGACCTGTCCGCGCGACAATTGCGCGCCGGCGTAAATGCATGCGTGCGAGAATTCGTCCAGCAGCACGAGACCACCGCTGTCGATAAGCGCCGGAATGATCCCGGTATTGGCGAGATAGCCGGAGCCGAAAACGCAGGCCGCCTCGGTGCGCTTGAATTCGGCCAGGCGAGCCTCGAGCTTTGCGGACAGCGGATGATTGCCGGTAACCAGGCGTGACGCCCCCGAGCCCGCCCCGAATTCCTCGATGGCGGCGATGGCGGCCTTCTTGATTGCGGGGTGCTGGGTGAGGTTGAGATAGTCGTTGCAGGAAAAAGACAAGAGCCGGCGGCCCTTCCGGTCGACCCAAATTCCGTCCTCGCGCAGCGTCTCGTTCAGCGCTCGGTAGAGGTGCCGTTCCCTGAGCGATGCGAGCTTGTCTTGCGCGTAGGCGTCGAGCGAGTGCATCAGTAACCTTGCCAGGTCATGGGTCAGATGCTTAGCACGAATAAGGCGGGGAAACGTCAAATGGCGGGGCGGAGCAGCAAAACCGGCGTGACGCCCGGGTGGCATGACCCGGAGCTGTCGCATGTCTGGCTGCCTTACGCCCAGATGAAAACCGTGTCGCCACCTTTGCCGGTCGCGCGAACGCAAGGTGCCCGCATTTTTCTTGCGGACGGACGCGAACTGATTGACGGCATCGCAAGCTGGTGGACGGCCTGCCATGGTTATAATCACCCGCACATTCGGCAAGCAGTCGAGACGCAGCTCGCGTCGATGCCGCACGTGATGTTCGGCGGACTTGTGCACGAGCAGGCGCTCCGGCTTGCCGGACGTCTCGCTCGGCTGCTCCCCGGCCGTCTGGAGCGGGTATTTTTTTCCGACTCCGGATCGGTGGCGGTCGAGATCGCCATGAAGATGGCGACGCAGTACTGGATCAACCGCGGGGCGCGTGGCAAGAAGCAGTTTGTCACTTTTCACGGCGCGTATCACGGCGACACGCTCGGCGCGATGTCCGTCAGCGATCTGGACACCGGCATGCATGCCAGGTTTGCGGGCACGTTACCCGCACAACATATCGTCGACCTGCCGGAAACTTCTGCCACAACCTCTGCGCTGGAAAAATTGTTGAAGGATCGGAACGACTCGATTGCCGCCATTATTGTCGAGCCGCTGGTGCAGGGCGCCGGCGGTATGAAATTCCACGACGCCGGCGTGCTCCGCCATTTGCGAGCGCTTGCGGACGAACATGACGTACTCTTGATTTTCGACGAGGTGTTCACCGGGTTCGGCCGCACCGGGACCATGTTTGCTTCCGAGCAGGCGCAGATCGCGCCGGACATCATAACACTCTCGAAAGCGCTGACCGGAGGCACGCTGCCGCTTGCGGCCACCGTGGCGACCGCGAAAATCTTCGATGCCTTCTGGTCGGAAGACCCGGAGAAGGCATTGATGCATGGGCCGACCTACATGGCGAACGCGCTCGGCTGCGCCGCCGCGAACGCCTCGCTCGATCTGTTCGAGCGAGAGCCGCGCCTGCAGCAGGTCGCGGATATTGCGGTCCTGCTCGCCAGAGGCCTCGAATCCTGCCGTGGTTTGAAAAGCGTCAAGGACGTTCGCGTGATGGGCGGCATCGGGGTCGTGGAGCTAAATCAAATCGGTAATCTCGATGCGATCCGCAACCGGTTCATCGAACTGGGTGTGTTCATACGGCCGATCGGCAATGTCATCTATCTCACACCGGCGTTTACGATATCGACGGACGAGCTCGAGACGCTCGTGAGCGCGGTGGTCAAAGTTGCTCAGGAACAGAAACATTGAAGAGGGACGTATGACGTACAGCGGACCGGTCATCGACACGCATCATCACATCTGG
>DASSSM010000053.1:0-3725 GCA_035708425.1 Pseudolabrys sp. | reverse complement strand
GCTTGGCGGTCAGCTGCAGGGAATCGATGACACGCAACACCTCGTCGAAGTTGCGGCCTGTCGTCATCGGGTAGACCAGGATCAACTTGATCTTCTTGTCCGGGCCGATGATGAACACGTTACGGACGGTTTGGTTGTCGGCCGGCGTGCGGCCTTCCGACGTACCCGAGGTGCTTGCCGGCAACATGCCGTAGGCCTTGGAAATCTTCAGCTCTGTGTCGCCGATCATCGGATAGTTTGGCGCAAAGCCGACGACCTCTTTGATGTCGACCGCCCATTTCTTGTGGTTGTCGACGGGGTCGACCGAAATGCCGATGATTTTTGTGTTGCGCTTGTCGAATTCGGGCTTGAGCCGGGCCATGGTGCCGAGCTCGGTGGTGCATACGGGTGTAAAGTCTTTCGGATGCGAGAACAAAATACCCCAGGAATTGCCCAGCCAATCGTGAAATCGGATTTTGCCTTCCGTCGTTTCTGCCTCGAAATCAGGTGCGGTATCGCCAATCGCCAACGCCATGACCAACCTCCACTCAAATTGCTATGAAGTCGTCTTAATATAGTCGACGGCGCCCATGGTGGAATAGGGCGGATGCCAAAGAGCATCAACGCGCGGCCATACGCGGATAGGGAGAACAAACGCGTTCGGGCTAAGGCACCGGGTGGAAAAGCATTTTCCACCCGGCTGAAATTGAGCGATCAGCGGCTGGCGGCTTTGCGCTCCTCCATCCCGACGGTGCGACCGGGAAAGCCTGCAGCGTCAAAATAGCGTGTCTGGCCGACGCGCTGACCGACCAGAATGGTCGCTACGCCATTACGGTCGGGTGTGGCGCGTTCGACGAAATGCTCAACCTGCGGACTTGAGCCGCCGGGCAGCGCTTCTTCGATGACACGTCCCATCAACGTCCCGTTAGTGGATACCCGCAAGCCGAGCACCCTGGCGATCGTCATCCCGATATCGGCATTGCTGACGGGAGCCTCATTGACGTGGCCCGCCTTGAAGTCGGGCCCAATCGCCGCCATGAAATTCATGGTATCGGCGCGGCTGAAGCTGCCGTGCATTCCCTGCCCCTGCTGCAGCCCGGTATCGGCAATGCTCACAGCGCACATCACTGGCTTGTCGCAGCCGGTGGCATAGGAGCGGAAATTGACAACGATCGAGGGGTAGGGCGTCACGGCCGAACCCTTCATGTTGATCGTCGACAGAGGCAGCGTGCCCGCGAATGACCCCAGCGAGTCGTCGACGAAAAGGCCGCTGACATAGTCTTGCTCCAGGAGTGCATTCACGACCTTGGCGGTGATCGCCGGGTCCTTTCCGGGAATGTAGACCAGGTCCGAACCTCCATTGGACGCGACGACCACATCGGGCTTTGCCGGATCGGAGCCGATCAGCCCGTTGCCCCGCTTTGGATACTTGCCGTCGGTGACTGCGGCATTCTTGTCATCGGGGTCGTGCAGGGGCAGCGCCATCGCCTTGGCGATGTCGATGGCAAGGAATCCGGATGGCAGGAAACCCGCCGGCACGCCCTGGTAACTCGCCCGCGCGGCAGGACTGGTCTTGCTTTCCTTTGAAATGGTGGAGAATCCGTGGTCGGCGGCGATGACGATGTCGGTGCTCGCCGCAAGGCCAAGTTCGTCGAGAGCGGCACGTAACTGTGCGAGATTGTCGTCGGCATTCTTGATGGCCGCGCGTGACGTCGGCCCGTTGATGCCGGGTTCGAGTTTCAACAGACTGTCGCCCTGATTGTGTTGCGTGCCGTCCGGATCGCGCGACCAGAAGACCAGCACGAACGGCCTGTTGCGTTCCTTGAACATCGGCAGCACGACCTTCGCAGCGACGTCGGCGAAATATTTCTGCTGCTCGACATTGGCCTCGGTGGTGCCCGGCGTGGTCGCGCTACCGATCTTGCCATTGGCACCGCGCTTCGGCGCCGCAAGCGGCAGTCCGGCGACCGCCAATGCATCCTTCATCGTTTGCGACAACGGAATACCGGCCGCGCTGCCGGTTGAATCATCGACAATGATCGTTTTGTCGCCCGTACGTTCGGTGTGGTCGAACATCATAATGGGGCCGACCTTGCCGATCGCGGCGGTGCTGAAATTCTGGTTGCGGGCCGCAAGCAGAATGGCGTCCTCGTCGACGAAATTGCCAGAAAAGTGCTCGTCGATATCGCCGAGCACCGGATTGGCCTCAATGAAAGGCGTCACGCTGTTGTGGGCGTGGGCGACCGGGAAGCCGGTATAAATTGTATTGCTGAACGCGCCGGTATCGCCGAGGAAATGGCCGGTCGACAGCCCTGACGCATTGGCCATCGTGAAGATCGGGAACAAGGAGTGGGGATTGGCAAAGTTCACGCCCTTGTCGCGCACTGCGGCCATGGCCGGGGTCGCTTCCGGCGTCACGGAGAGTGCGCGCAGGCCGTCGGGCACAAATAGAATGAGGTTGCGCTGATTTTGTGCTTCGGCTGCAGCGGTGTGTAGCAGAACGGCGGCACAGGTCGCGGCGAGGAGGGCGGATGATCGGAAAGACATGGCAATTCTCCCAATCGTTATTATTAAGACGCCGCGCTGATACGCCCCGTCCAAGACACTAATGTAACAAGTCAGGGCCACAAGCGATTTTGTCCTCTGGCAATCGGCGGTGCGAGGCAATTGACTTTTTCGTTGTGACGCCTCAATCCAAATGTCCGGTATCTGGGGCCACTGAGACGGCATGTTCAAGCGTATCCTCATCGCCAATCGCGGCGAAATCGCCTGCCGGATCATCAAGACCGCGCGCAAGCTGGGTATCGAAACGGTCGCCGTCTACTCGGAGGCCGACCGCGACGCGCTCCACGTCGCGATGGCGGACAGCGCGATCGCCATTGGTCCGCCGCCGGCTTCCGAAAGCTACCTGGTGATCGACAAGATTGTCGCCGCCTGCAAGCAGAGCGGGGCAGAGGCCGTGCACCCGGGCTACGGATTTCTCTCCGAGCGCGAGGCGTTTCCTAAAGCACTGTCCGCTGCCGGCATTGTCTTTATCGGGCCGAACCCGAAGGCGATCGCCGCGATGGGTGACAAGATCGAGTCGAAGAAAGCGGCTGCAGCTGCCAAGGTATCGACCGTCCCGGGCAATCTCGGTGTGATCGAAAACGAGGTGGAGGCGATCAGGGTTGCCGAGGAAATCGGTTATCCGGTCATGATCAAGGCGAGCGCCGGAGGTGGCGGCAAGGGCATGCGCATAGCGCGCAGCAAAGCCGAGGTGGCCGAAGGCTTCGCCCGCGCGCGCTCGGAAGCAAAGTCCTCGTTCGGCGATGAGCGGGTTTTCATCGAAAAGTTCATCACGGATCCGCGCCACGTCGAAATTCAGGTACTTGGCGACAAGCACGGCAATGTCATCCACCTCGGCGAGCGCGAGTGCTCGATCCAGCGCCGCAACCAGAAAGTCATCGAGGAGGCACCGTCGCCGCTGCTGGACGCCGCAACCCGCAAGAAAATGGGAGAGCAGGCGGTCGCACTGGCGAAGGCCGTCCGTTACGACAGCGCCGGCACGGTCGAATTTGTCGCCGGGCAGGACAAGAGTTTCTATTTCCTCGAAATGAATACGCGGCTGCAGGTCGAACATCCGGTGACCGAACTGGTGACCGGGATCGACCTGGTCGAACAGATGATCCGGATCGCTGCGGGCGAAAAGCTTTCAATCAAGCAGAGCGAGGTCAAATTTGACGGATGGGCCGTCGAAAGCCGCGTCT
>DASSSM010000052.1:0-5340 GCA_035708425.1 Pseudolabrys sp. | reverse complement strand
AATGCGACGGATGCGGATAGCAATGCCCCGCGCCGGCGATGCGCGCCGCTCGAGCAGCAACAGTTCGTCCTGCGAAAGGAGCGTGCAGTCGCTGACATCAAAATCGTCGCTTCGCTTGACGCCGAATCGCGTCACCTGATCTGTACTCAGAACGAGCGAGCGCAGATTACCGGTATTGTCGAGGCTGTGCTCAGTCACCACGATCAGCCCTCCGGCGAGCGCGCCCTGCCGTGGCGCCGCCAGGCATTCGAGGCTCTTGTTGTAGGTGAACGTCTTGAAATCGGCGGGCACATCGATCGGCTGCCCGCGTGCGCGCAGACCGTCGTGGCGGTAATCGAAGCGCACGATCTGTTCGGCGCGCTCTATGCCGATGTAAAGGATGCCGTCGCGCTCCGTGAGCGATTCGACGTCATACCAGCCGCGCGCGGCGAGTGGCCGTCCGTCCGCACCGAGAATTGGCGCGATTTCGGCGTCAGCGATCCCGGCCATTTTGCTGTCGCGATAAACGATGCGGCCACGCAGCCACGAACCGCGATCGGTGGCCGCGATGAAGCGGTTGCCATCCGGCTCAACATGGATCGCGGAAATTCCTCCGAAAGCCGGGTGCCTGGATGAAAGCTCAAGGCCGCCACGAAACTCGAGGTCGCCGAACCGCGTCCGTGTCGGATCGCGATTGTCGAAGGATGCGATCGGTGTCGCCGTGATCTCGATACGCACCGGCGCCGCGGGATAGCGCAGCGCATCGCCCAGAGCGAGGCCGGCGGCGATGACCGCAAGCGCGGCGCATAGCGTTCCGACATTGACCAAGCGACGGCGGGGTAGCATCAAGCGACGCGTCTGCGCGCGCGGGGGCCTGGCCGCTCGGTGGCGGCATGTTCCTCGAACAACTCGGCAAGCTTCTCGGTCATCGCCCCGCCGAGTTCCTCGGCGTCGACGATGGTGACGGCGCGGCGATAGTAGCGCGTAACGTCGTGGCCGATGCCGATGGCGATCAATTCCACGGGCGACCGTGTCTCGATTTCCTCGATGATCCAGCGCAGATGACGCTCGAGATAGTTGCCCGGATTGACCGACAGCGTGGAATCATCGACCGGGGCGCCGTCCGAGATCATCATCAGAATCTTGCGCTGTTCGGTACGCGCCAGCAGACGCTTATGCGCCCAATCGAGCGCCTCGCCATCGATGTTTTCCTTGAGCAGACCTTCGCGCATCATCAGGCCGAGGTTTTTGCGCGCACGGCGCCACGGCGCGTCGGCCGACTTGTAAATGATGTGCCGGAGATCATTGAGGCGGCCGGGATTGGCGGGTTTGCCAGCGGTGAGCCAATGCTCGCGCGACTGCCCGCCCTTCCACGCCCGCGTCGTGAACCCAAGAATTTCGACCTTGACGCCGCAACGCTCGAGCGTGCGCGCAAGGATATCCGCGCAGGTCGCGGCGACCGTAATCGGGCGGCCACGCATCGAGCCGGAATTGTCGAGCAGCAGCGTCACGACAGTGTCGCGGAACTGCATATCCTTTTCCGCCTTGAACGAGAGCGCATGCAGCGGATCGACGATCACGCGCGACAGACGCGCCGGGTCGAGCTGGCCTTCCTCGAGATCGAACTCCCACGAGCGGTTCTGCTGCGCCATCAAACGCCGCTGCAGCCGGTTGGCGAGTCTCGCCACCACGCCTTGCAGGTGCGACAGCTGCTTGTCGAGATAGCCGCGCAGGCGATCGAGCTCTTCCGCCTCGCAGAGATCCTCAGCCGCGATGGTCTCGTCGAATTTGCCAGTGAAGGCGCGATAGTCGGGACCGCGCGGCTCGTTAGCGCCGAAATGGCGCGGCCGTTGCGGCTCGCCCGGCGTCTCCGCGTCGCCCATGTCGGTGTCGTCGGCCATGTCGGAGGTCGGCGCCTCGGCCGCCTCAGCGGCAGCGTCGGGCATATCCTCGGACGACACTTGCGTGTCTTCCATGCTCATGCGCTGCATTTCGTCGGAATCGGCGGCCTCGCCGTCCTCGCCGGACTCCTGCTTGCGACGGTCCTCCTCACCCTCGTCTTCGTCCTCGGAATCGTGACTGCGATCCTCCCCCATCTCAAGCGCGTCGAGTAGGTCGTGCACGACGTCACTGAACTGCCGTTGATCCTCGACCAGGCTTTCAAGCCGATCGAGATCACTACCGGCGCGGTCCTCGATCAGCGGACGCCACAGATCGACCAGCCGCTTGGCGGCAGGTGGCGGCGACATGCCGGTAAGGCGTTCGCGCACCATGAGTGCCAGCGCGTCCTCTATCGGAGCGTCGGCACGGTCGGTGATTTCGTCAAACTTTCCGCGATGAAAACGCTCGTCGAGCATAGCGGTAAGATTCTGCGCAACGCCATCCATGCGTCGCGCACCAATCGCCTCGACGCGCGCCTGCTCCACCGCCTCAAACACGGCACGCGCCTGCTGGCCGGCCGGCTGCAGGCGGCGATGCATCGCTGCGTCGTGGCAGGCAAGACGCAGCGCAATGGAATCGGCATGACCGCGCACCACGGCGGCTTCTGCTTTGCCAAGCTTGCGCGGCGGCTCCGGCAGACGGACCTTCCCACCCAGCAGCCCCGGACGCTCGGCGGCAAATGCAACCTCGAGATCGGGCTTGCGCGCGAGTGCGCGAATGCAGCCGGTGACCGCGCGCTTGAACGGCTCGGTCGGCGACTCCTTCGAAGTCGGCTTGCTCTTGATGTTGGAGGCCATTCATCAGCCCCGAAATGACCCGCGATCAGCTCAGCGCCACGTTCACCGACGATTCCGGCAGCTCGACGCCGAAGCAACGTTGATAAAATTCGGCCACGATCGGGCGTTCGAGTTCGTCGCACTTGTTCAGAAAGGTGAGCCTGAACGCGAACCCGATATCGTTGAAGATCTCGGCGTTCTCCGCCCAGGTGATCACCGTCCGAGGGCTCATCACGGTCGAGATGTCGCCGTTCATGAACGCGTTGCGCGTGAGATCGGCGACGCGCACCATCTTGTTGACGACATCGCGGCCCTGTTCGTTGCGATAGTGCTTCGCCTTGGCGAGCACAATCTCCACTTCATTGTCGTGTGGCAAATAATTGAGTGTCGTGACGATCGACCAGCGGTCCATCTGGCCCTGGTTGATCTGCTGCGTGCCGTGGTAGAGACCCGACGTGTCGCCAAGGCCGACCGTGTTGGCCGTTGCAAACAGACGGAACGACGGATGCGGCTTGATCACCTTGCTCTGGTCGAGCAGCGTGAGCCGTCCCGATGCCTCCAGCACGCGCTGGATGACGAACATCACGTCCGGGCGGCCGGCATCGTATTCATCGAAGCAGAGCGCGACATTGTTCTGCAGAGCCCAGGGCAGAATGCCTTCGCGAAATTCGGTGACTTGCTGGCCATCCTTAATCACGATCGCGTCCTTGCCGATCAGGTCGATGCGGCTGATGTGGCTGTCGAGGTTGACCCGAACGCACGGCCAATTGAGCCGCGCCGCGACCTGCTCGATATGCGTCGACTTGCCGGTGCCGTGATACCCGGTCACCATGACGCGGCGATTCTTCGAGAAGCCCGCGAGGATTGCGAGCGTGGTCGGACGGTCGAAGCGGTAGTCGCTGTCGATGTCAGGTACGTGCTCATCAGCCTTGGAGTAGGCGGGCACTTCCAAATCACTGTCGATTCCGAAAACCTGCCGAACCGACACTTTCATGTCGGGCAGGCCGGCACTCTCTTGCATTGCGACGGTCATTGATCCTCCGTGGCTTCGGAATGCCGAAGCCCGTGATGCGGTCCGATTCGAACGGCCGGCTGATGGCGGGCGGCAACTTAGCAGAGGCCACAGCGGCAAAAAACCCGGCCGTCCCGAATGGCACCATCAATTATTTCAATAAGATAGGCGCTGTCAGCTCTGCCTGAAAGGCGGGGCTGGGTTGCCTGCTGCAATCGCCGCCGGTCAGCCGAATCCCACCGATTTTAGGTAGTTGTACGACTGGATGATCTCGACCAGGCGGTCTTCGGTCGAACGGTCGCCACCATTGGCGTCTGGATGGTGGCGTTTTACCAGTTCCTTGAAGCGCGTCTTCACCTGCTGCGAGGTCGCGTCGACATCGAGACCGAGCGTGTTGAGCGCCTTGCGTTCCGCATTTCGAATCGGCCGCGTTTCCGCGCGTGCCTTTTGTTCCGCACGGACGCCTTCACCGAATAACCCAAACGGATCCGAATGCGAACCGAACGCGCGCACGTCTGGACGCACGGTTCCTTTGCCGGTTCCCATCTTCCAGGTGGGGCGGTGGCCGGTGAGCGCGTCCTTCTGGTACGCCATCACGGCTGCGTCGCTCATGCCTGCGAAGAAATTGTAAGATTGGTTGTATTCGCGCACGTGATCGAGACAGAAGCGCCAATAATCCTTTTCGCGGCCGCGGCCCTTGGGCGCGCGGTGTGTGGCCTTTTCCTTGCAGCCGTGCCACTCGCAGCCGGGCCCGCCGGTCTTTGGACGGCGGTCCTTCTCCGGCTTGACGCGAATGCGATCAAAAAGGGGGGAGTCGAATTTCATGACCAAACATTATGCGCTTTCGCAGGTGACGCGTTCAAGACTTGTTTGTGGCCATTGACCGGCAGGCTGCACTCTCCTAAGCGGGCAATATGCGAACCGCCGATCTCATCACACAAAAGTTGACCGAGGCTTTCGTGCCGCAAAGCCTCAAAGTGGTTGATGAATCGCACCAGCACGAAGGTCATGCCGGACACCGGCCAGGCGGGCAAACTCACTTCCGTGTGTATATTGTGTCGGAGTCGTTCAAAGGAAAGACCCGCATCGAGCGTCACCGCATGATCAATCAATCGCTTGCCGCCGAGCTTGCGGGTGGCGTGCATGCGCTTGCCATCCACGCATCCGCACCTGGTGAAGCCGGAAACTAGCCCGCAGGCTGCGTCCGCAGCAAAGGCTGGATGCGCAGCGCAGTTATGCGATTGCGTGCACGGCGCAGCACGCGGAAACGGAACCCGTGGAACGTAAAGCTCTGGCCCACCTCCGGAATTGAACGCGCTTCGTGAATGACCAGCCCGGCGATGGTCGTCGCCTCTTCATCGGGCAAATTCCAATCCATCACGCGATTAAGATCGCGGATTGGCACTGCACCATCGACGTTCACCGATCCATCGGGTTGGCGCCGGACACCGGGTATCGCCACGTCATGCTCATCGGTTATGTCGCCGACGATCTCTTCTAGAATGTCCTCGAGCGTCACTAGACCTTCCACTTCGCCGTACTCGTCGACGACAAGCGCGAAGGGCGTCTTGCGCCGACGAAAGGCCTTGAGCTGCTCCGACAACGGGCGGATGTCGGGCACGAACCAGGGCG
>DASSSM010000051.1:0-13458 GCA_035708425.1 Pseudolabrys sp. | reverse complement strand
ATTGCACCAAGAGCGTGCGCGCTTCGACATCACCGGTGACGGCTTTGCCATTCACCGTCATTGACACGGCAGGCATGACCTTCCTCCTAATTTGGGGCCAAAGGCCCTCTTTCGCCCCCATTCACCCGGACGGCAGTGGGTCGGTCGCGTAATCGTGCCGATTTCGGCCATTCGCAGCCTGGAACAGCAATAAGTCTGAACCCCGATCGCGGGCGGGGTCAAGGGATTCAAGGCAGGAAAACCGTTTCAAAACTGCGGTGATCCGTCGCCCCGGTCAGAGATTTGCGACGGACGCGGCAAATTTCTGAAAAAAGTCGTCGGCTATTTTTTTGGCGGCGCCATTGACCAAGCGCTGGCCGAGCTGGGCCAGCTTGCCTCCAATCTGCGCCTCGACATTGTACGTTAAAAGCGTGCCGCCCTCTTTTTCGGTGAGCGCCACGGTCGCGCCACCCTTTGCGAAGCCGGCGACGCCTCCATCACCTTCGCCGGAAATCTTGTAGCCGTTGGGTGGATCAAGGTCGGTGAGTTGTACCTTGCCCTTAAACCTCGCCTTCACCGGGCCAAGTTTGGTGGTCGCGACGGCCTGAAATTCGGTGTCCGAAGTCTTGTTGAGCTCCTCGCAACCCGGGATGCAAGCCTTGAGAACGTCGGGATCGTTGAGCTTAGCCCAGACAACGTCTCGGCTCGCCGGAAGCTGGACTTCCCCCGTCATTGTCATCGCCATCCGGCATCTCCTTTTACGGTCGATCTGCACGTTATCCGGCCATCGGACTTAAGCCTTCGGCGCGGTCATGAAAAGAGGCTTTGCATACCACGTCAGCCGCATTATGGGTTTTCGCGACGGCAATACTAATCAAAATGCGCCTTTAGGGGAGGATCTTAATGCCGACGATCAATGCCGATGACAGCTGCCCGCTTCATGTAGAGATTGAGGGCCGCGAAGGCGCCCCTGTGCTGATGCTGTCGAACTCGCTCGGCACCAACCTGCACATGTGGGACGACCAGGCGCCGGAGTTTGCCAAGCACTTCCGGCTCGTGCGCTATGACCGACGCGGCCACGGCAAATCGGGCGTGCCGAAAGGTCCCTATTCGATGGAGCGCTTCGGCCGCGACGTGCTTTCCATCATCGACGCGCTGAAGATCAAGACGATCAACTGGTGCGGACTTTCGATGGGCGGCATGGTTGGCCAATGGCTGGGCGCCAATGCCGCAGGCCGCATCGACAAGCTTGTCCTATCGAATACCAACTTCAACTACGCCGACAAGACCCCGTGGAGCGATCGCATCACATTCGTGCGCGAGAAAGGCCTCGGCGAACTGGTCGGACCGAACATGGAGCGATGGTTCACCAAGGACTTCCGCGCTCGCGCACCTCACTCGATCACGCGCATGACTGAAATGTTCGTCGCCACGGATCCTGCCGGCTACATTGCGAGCTGCGAGGCCATTCGCGACATGGATTTCACTGCATCTAATCCGCGTGTGACGGCGCCGACTTTGGTCATCGTCGGCAAACAGGACCCTGCAACACCGCCTTCCGCCGGCGAAGCCATCCAAAAACAGATCAAGGGCGCCAAGCTCGCGAGCCTCGACGCCGCGCACATCGCGAACGTCGAACTGCCAAAGCAATACACCGAGACGGTTCTTAACTTCCTCCGCGCCTGACGGAGATGCCTATGGACGACAAGGAACGCTACGAACGCGGTATGGCCAAGCGCCGAAAGGTGCTTGGCGATGCCTGGGTCGATCATGCGAACGCCAGGAAAACGGCATTCAACGAGGAATTTCAGGATTTCATCACACGTACCGCATGGGGCGAGGTGTGGACACGACCGCACTACGACGAACGCACGCGCCGTATCCTGGTGATTGGCACGATGCTGGCACTCGACAAGTGGGAAGAGTTCCGCATGCATGTGCGGGCGGCGCTGACCGAGGCGAATTTCACCCCCGACGACATCAAGGAAATCATCCTGCAGCAGGCGATCTATTGCGGGGTGCCGGCGGCCAATCATGCCTTCAAGGAAGCAGCCGACGTCATCGCCGAAGTGGCAAAGACGAAATGATGATAGCACCGCGGTGACGCCCTCGTCATTTCGCGTTGAAAGCGCTTGAATGCTGGCCATGGCCCACACGATGAGGAGCGGTCCTGGCCAAGATCAAGGTGCGCAAAGGCATGCCGAGCGTCCAGCTCGACAAGCAGGAATTCAAGAAACGTTTCCTGGCGCGGTTCTACGATCCGGAGTTTGAGCCGTTGACGCGCGAGCTCGACAAGATCGTTGAAACTGCCTGGGTGACTTATGACGACTATCACAAGTCACCGCGCACGCAGAAAGCCGGCAAAGGCTTCGTCGATCCGGATTTCGACGCGCCGGTCGAGTGGCTGCAAACGCGTGCCAAGATCCAGGCCGCGGAGTCAGCCCAGAGAAATCCCAAGTCGCCCTCACGGATTCTGATCGTCAACGGCTCATCGCGCAACGATCAGACTTGCCCAGGCGAAATGTCGAAAACCTGGCGGATGGTGATGCTCGCAAAACAGGCCGTGGAAAAAGCCCGCGGCTTTGAAGTCGACATCCTCGACCTGTCACGCCTCACGGCCGAATATGGAAAAGTGATCTATCCCTGCAAGGCATGCGTCTCGACAGCGCAACCGCTTTGCCATTGGCCGTGCAGCTGTTATCCAAACCATGCTCTCGGCCAAGCCGGTGACTGGATGGCGGAGATCTATCCGAAATGGGTCGCCGCACACGGCGTCATGATCGTGTGTCCGGTCAACTGGTACCAGGCGCCCTCCTCGCTCAAGCTGATGATCGATCGCCTGGTCTGTGCGGATGGCGGCAATCCGGACCTCACCTCGACTGGAGGCAAGGATCCGATGAAAGCCAAAAGGCTGGAGCTGGCCGGCTGGCCTTACCCGCGTCATCTCGCCGGACGGGTCTTTTCGGTGGTGGTTCACGGCGACGCGGCCGGGACAGAAAACCTCCGCCGTATTCTCACCGACTGGATGAGCGACATCGGCATGATTCCGTCGGGCCACCTCGCGCTCATTGACCGCTATGTCGGCTACCTCACGCCCTACGCGACCAGCCACGACGATTTGGACCAGGACACCGACTTTCAGGATGACGTGCGCAATGCTGCGCTGACCTTGATACAGGCGGTCAAAGACAGGCGTTCCGGAAAGCTGCAGCCAGCGGATCGCGGCCTCCACGAGGCGCGGCCAAAATAACCGCGGTCTTATGTCGCGCTGAGTGCGCGCGATATTGCCGTGAACTTTTCGCCGACGAAGGCCAGGTACTCGTGCGCGACGAGCCCCACCAGGCTCAAACGCATGCCCCACAGCAGGGCTATGGCGATAGACCGCGCGAGATTCGTTTAGACCGGCAGCTCTTTAGACGTGAAGTCGAGGAGCCGCCTTCGTCGCGGCCGCATCGACTGCGGGCTGCGGCTTGGCTTCCGACGTTTCGGCGCGGTGCGCATAGCTACGTTCGAATATGCACAACCCCGTCGCAATGGCGGCAAACAGCAGCTGATAGGTATGCTCGCGCATCAAATCGGCGCTGTGCGCCCACGACGCGGGACCGACCGACGCGATGCTGATCAGCACGACCAGAATGAGTCCGGCTTCCAGAATTTCGGAATTGGGCTGTCCGCGCATGAAGCAGCGCGCACGATCAGCGATATGCAGCGCGCAGATGCAGGCGACAGCGAGCTTGAGCGTTGCAAAAAAAGCTGAAAGCTTGACCAGCCCGACCGGGCCGAGATCGAACAGCCGGCCGATGCCGAACAGGAATTGCGAACGCCACACATCCTCAAAGCCGTAACTCGGCGAGGTCAGAACCCGGAGCGCGTCGTATCCCCAGGACAATGTGAAATAGAGGGCAATAAGAACGATAATCGATGCGGTGGCCGTGGAAATTTTTTGCACGGATTCCTCCCTGACCAAGGCCCCACGACTAATCGTTTCAAATGCCAAATTCAAAAGAAACCAAAATTTTACCTTACCGGCTAACCGCTTAACGCTCGCGCGTTAACCACGCAGCGGCCGAGTTCCTGGACGAAAAATCGCAGAAAGCGGGTGGGATGCCGGCGTCCCGGCTCCTAGATCGGGCATTCACGCGATTCCGGCTGCCTCGCCGGGTGAAAGAAGGAACTCATGACAACAACAGCCCAAATGAATGGCGCAATGCGCGACCCCCGATTTGTGCTGCTCGCAACGTCGCTCGGCGTGCTGCTGGCGCAGATCGACACATCCGTCGTCAATCTCGGCCTGAAGAGCATCGCGCGCGACCTGAATGCCGGCATCAGCGAAATGCAGTGGGTTATCGACGCATACAACGTCGTCTATGCAACCCTGCTGCTGACCGGCGGAACTCTTGGCGACGTGTACGGCCGCCGCCGCATCTTCCTGCTCGGCATCACCCTCTTCACTGCGGGTACTATTGTGTGCGCGCTTGCTCCCAACGCCGCGGTCCTGATCGCCGGCCGCGCCATCAGCGGACTGGGCGCGGCATTTGCGCTGCCGATGTCGCTGGTCCTGTTGACCCTCGCCTATCCGCGCCGCGAGGAACGTGCCCATGCGATGGGTATCTGGGCGAGTTGCAACGGACTTGCTTTCATCATCGGTCCGACACTCGGCGGCTGGCTCGTGGACAGCGTCGGCTGGCGAAGCATTTTCTATATGAGCCTGCCAGCTTGCGCGGCGGCGCTGTTTCTCACGCTGTACGCAATTGAGGAGAGCTCCGAGCCGGAAGGCCGACGACTTGATATGCCCGGGCAGGTCCTGGCCATTATCGCGCTCGGTGGCTTCGCCTTTGCCGCGATCGAAGGATCGCACTGGGGATGGACGGCACCGCTCTTCGCTGTGCTTGCTGCCGCCGCCTTCGCCGCGGTCGCGTTCGTGGGGATTGAGGCACGTACACCGGGGCCACTGTTGCCGCTGTCGCTCCTGAGCCAACCCGTCTTTTCGGCGGCGCTCGCCGTTGCCGGCCTGATGACGTTCGGCATGTACGCCCTTCTCTTCATTATGCCGCTCTATTTTCAGACGATCCGCGGCGCGACCCCATTCATCGCCGGACTCGAACTGCTGCCGATGTCTGTCAGCTTTGTCGTCGTGTCCCAGTTGGTCGGCTATCTGACCAACAATCTTGGACCGCGCATCGTCATGGCTGCAGGGATGGCGTGCATGGGCTTTGGCGCGCTGGCGATCGCGTTCATTTCAGAAAATACGAGTCTCATCTTCATCGCGCTGGCGCTCTTTGTCGTGGGCGTCGGGCTTGGCTTGAATACCGCGCCGGTCAATGGCGTTGCGGTCGCGGCAGTACCGCCGGCGCGGTCAGGCACCGCCTCCGGCGTGCTCAATACGGCACGCATGGTCGGTGCAACGATGGGCGTCGCCATCCTGGGTTCGGTATTTGCTGCCTATGCGGGCCAACAAGCGAATGTTGCCGCGGGCTTCATGCCCGGCTTGCGCGCGGCGATGATCGCCGCCGGATTGGCGGAATTGCTCGGGGCGGTCATCGCGGCCGCCGTTATCCGGAACGATTCCCTGCACGCAAAGAAATAATCTAGCCGCCGCGGCCTTCGCGAAACGCTTGCGGCGTCATGCCAGTCTGCTTGCGAAAAAAGCGGGTGAAATGCGACGGGTCGGAAAAGGCGAGATCGTAGGCGATCTCATGGATCGCCTGGTTGGTGAATACAAGCTGCCGCTTGGCTTCGGTGAGAACGCGCTGCCGGATGAGATGACCCGCAGTGACGCCGGTCGCGCGTTTGACATGATCATTGAGACGATCGGGCGTCATGGCCAGTTTTTCGGCGTAAAAACTGATGAGCCGTTCCTTGCGGAAATGTTCGTCGACAAGGCGGCGCAATTCGTCGACGCGCGCGTCGTATCGCGACAGCGTCACTGCGCCGCTCCGTGCCCGACTTACCGCCAGACGCACGACTTCAATCGCGATCAGCGCAAGCAACCCTCGCATTGCGAGCCGATAACCTTCGCGCGCGAGCGAATCCTCCTCGTGCAGATCGGCGCATAGTGCCGAAAGGCGCTTGGCTTCCGCCACGTCGGCGAGCGGCAGGATCGGCTCGACGGCTACTGCTTTCAGTCGTGCAAGCGCTTCACCTGACTGGTCGCCGAGCGCGTCAGCGACGTCTTCGGTAAAGCTCACAACCCAGCCATTCGTAACTTGAGGCGTGAAACGGAATCCGTGCGCCGTCGTTGCCGGCACGAGAATGACCGCGGGCGCGGCAAAGCGGGCCGTTGCAGTTTCGAAACTCATTTCGCCCCCGCCCTTCTCGATCAGCAGGATCTGGAAAAGATTGCGGTGGCGGTGCGCACGGATCGTCCAGTCGTGGACGGATGAGCGCGATGCGATCGTTTCGATATGAATGAAGTCAAAGGCGGAATCGTCAGGCGGATCGCCGTACAGATGAAACAGCGGCAGTGTCGAGACGTTGCCCATATGCCAAGCATATTCGAGCCGGTTATCGATAGCTATGGCGGTGGAAAAGACGAAGCCCCGCACGATCGTGCGGGGCTTCCGAACTACTTAGGTCGATTTGGCGACTTACTGCTGGCCTTGCTGCTGCTGACCAGGCTTCTGCTGGCCGCCCTGCTGCTGTTGGCCACCTTGACCTGGCTTCGGCTGGCCACCTTGCTGTTGACCACCCTGCTGCTGTTGGCCGGGCTTCTGGTTCGGATTCTGATTCATAGTTTTCCTCTCAAACGTTGCTTCGCCACTTCGATCGCTCGTTTTCCATGGCGAGAGTCAATCCGTGGCCAATGTATTCGTTCCAAGATTCACATTGAGGCAATGTGTCTGGAACTTGTCCCAGCGCGTCGAGTTCCTCTTTCAAAACAAGGAGAGCCGACGATGGGACGTTATTTGCTTCTGTGGTTGCTTGGGGTGCCGATTCCGATTCTGGTGCTGATCTGGCTTTTTGGTGGCCTTCACTAGACGCATGATCGGGGCAGCGATCCTGTCCCGATCGCAAGGTCGCGCGGCCGTCGCGTCGCGCATTTGACCGTTCTGGCCGCTGATTCAGGGGCCACCCACTCAACGCACAACCAGTTTCAATCAACAGCGGCGTCGGCGCCGTTGCCGCTCGCGTTTTGCCCTGTTAAGCCTTCCGCGTGGGGCCTGTTGGTCGTTGGCCGGATGACCTCGGGAAATGGGGACGGCATGGAATATTTCCTTCAGCAATTGATCAACGGGCTCACGCTCGGTTCGATCTACGGACTGATCGCCATCGGATACACGATGGTCTACGGGATCATCGGTATGATCAATTTCGCGCACGGTGATATTTTCATGGTCGGCGCGTTTATCGCGCTGATCGCTTTCCTGACGCTGGTCGCCATGGGCATCACTGCTGTGCCGCTGGCACTGTTCTTGGTATTACTGATCGCGATGGCACTTACCTCGCTCTACGGCTGGACCGTCGAGCGTATTGCGTACCGGCCACTGCGGCATTCGTTTCGCCTCGCGCCGTTGATCTCAGCCATTGGCATGTCGATCGTTCTGCAGAATTACGTGCAGATCGCGCAGGGCGCCCGCGTCAAGCCGTTGCCACCGCTGATCACGGACGGCTACACGCTCATCGACAGCCCGATTTTCGTCGTGCAGCTCTCCAACGTGCAGATCATCGTCGTTGTCACAACGGTCGTGCTGATGGCGGTTTTTTCCTGGATCGTCGCGAAAACGCGGCTCGGGCGCGACATGCGCGCTTGCGAGCAAGATCTGAAAATGGCATCGCTGCTCGGCGTCAACGTCGACCGCACGATTTCATATACTTTCGTCATCGGCGCCGCGCTCGCCGCCGTCGCCGGCATCATGCATCTGCTCTACTACGGCGTGGTCGATTTCTACATCGGCTTCGTTGCTGGGGTGAAGGCGTTCACCGCGGCGGTGCTGGGCGGCATCGGCTCGCTGCCGGGTGCGATGATCGGGGGGCTGCTGATCGGCCTGATCGAGACATTCTGGTCGGCGTATTTTTCCACCGAATACAAGGACGTTGCCGCATTCTCGATCCTGGTGATCGTGCTGATCTTCCTGCCCACCGGAATCCTCGGCCGTCCCGAAATTGAGAAGGTCTAACCCAAACGGGAATCCGTGTGACGCAGGAGGGGAGCACCACGCGACACCGTGATTTTGCCGGCGCGCTGAAACACGCCACGTTGGCCGCGCTGGTCGCGTTCGGATTGTTCTCGCTACTCGTCGGCATCCGCACCGACACCGGTCCGGGCGGCGCGCTCGAGCTGACCGCACGCTTCGAGACGCTGGCTGTGCTCGTGGCAGTCGCCTTTGCAGGCGTGTTTCTGCGCGAAATCCTGTTTTCCGGCGTGACTTTAGACGCGTCGAGCTTTGTGCCGGAATCCGTCCGCCGCTCCACAGCTCGTATGGCGCAATTCCTCGGCCCCGGATTGCTCGTCTTCGCGGCCGTGGTGCCGATCATATTTTACAACAACCGTTACCTGCTCGATTTGAGCATCCAAATCCTCACCTATGTCATGCTTGGCTGGGGCCTGAATATCGTGGTTGGCCTCGCCGGCCTGCTGGACCTTGGCTATGTCGCATTCTACGCGGTCGGTGCCTATTCCTACGCACTGCTGGCGCAAAGTTTCGGCCTGTCATTCTGGATTTGCCTGCCGCTCGCCGGAATTCTGGCAGCGTTCTGGGGCATTCTGCTCGGTTTTCCGGTGCTGCGCCTGCGCGGCGACTATCTCGCCATCGTCACGCTTGCCTTCGGCGAGATCATCCGGCTTGTCCTGATCAACTGGCAAAGTCTCACCGGCGGGCCGAACGGCATATCAAGCATTCCGCGTCCGAGCTTTTTCGGCCTGCCATTCAACTCGGAAGAAGGCGGATTCGCGCACACCTTCGGCCTCGATTTTTCCCCCACACACCGCGTGGTCTTTCTCTACTACGTAATCTTGGTGCTTGCGCTGCTCACCAATGCGGTCACCATCCGGCTACGGCGGCTTCCGATCGGCCGGGCGTGGGAAGCCTTGCGCGAGGATGAAATCGCCTGCCGCTCGCTCGGCATCAACACCACCAACACCAAACTCACGGCTTTTGCGATAGGTGCCATGTTCGGGGGCTTTGCCGGCTCGTTCTTCGCAACGCGACAGGGATTCATCAGCCCGGAATCCTTCGTCTTCCAGGAATCGGCAATGGTCCTGGCGATCGTCGTGCTGGGTGGAATGGGCTCGCAGATCGGTGTTGCCATCGCCGCCACCGTGATGCTTGGCGGCTTCGAATTCTTTCGCGAATTCCAGCAATACCGCATGGTCGTATTCGGTCTTGCCATGGTCGCGATCATGATCTGGCGCCCGCGTGGATTGATTTCGACGCGCACGCCTTCGCTATTCCTGAAGAAACAGAAGCCGGTCGATATTGCGCTGGCACGCGAGGAAGGCCGCGGATGAGCGAACCGATCCTCACCGTCAAGCACCTCACCATGCGCTTCGGCGGCCTGCTGGCGGTGGACGATCTGTCGTTCAGTGCGCGGCGCGGCGATATAACCGCAATCATCGGGCCGAACGGCGCCGGCAAGACCACGGTGTTTAACTGCATCACTGGCTTTTACAAACCGACTGTCGGGATGATTCGTCTCACGCATCCGGACAGGCGCGATTATCTTCTCGAACGCTTGATCGACTTCCGCATCGCCAAGCATGCGCGTGTGGCGCGCACCTTTCAGAATATTCGCTTGTTTCCCGGTATGACCGGGTTGGAAAATCTGCTGGTCGCACAGCACAACCCGCTGATGCTGGCATCCGGCTACACCGTCATCGGCATGCTAGGTTTGCGAGCTTTCAGCAATGCGGAACGCGCAGCGATCGATAAGGCAAGATACTGGCTCGATCGCATCGGGCTTTCGCCGCGCGCCGATGATCCCGCCGGCGAACTACCCTATGGCGCCCAGCGGCGGCTGGAGGTCGCGCGTGCCATGTGCACCGACCCGGTGCTGCTTTGCCTTGATGAACCGGCCGCAGGCCTTAATGCGCGCGAAAGCGCCGAACTAAATGACCTTCTTCTTTACATCCGCGAAAAACACGCCACCTCGATTTTGCTGATCGAGCACGACATGTCGGTGGTGATGCAGATTTCCGATCACATCGTGGTGCTCGACTACGGCGTGAAGATTTCCGACGGCAAGCCCGCCGAGGTCCGCAATGATCCGAAGGTCATCGCGGCCTATCTTGGTGTTGCCGACGAGGAGGTCGAGCACGTCGAAGCGGAGGCGCGCGAATAAGCATGGCCGCGCCGATGCAAGATACGCAAGGACATCCGATGCTCACGGTGCGCGGGGTGAAAACCTTTTACGGCAACATCCCTGCGCTCAAGGGAGTCGATCTCGAAGTCAATCAGGGCGAGATCGTTGCGCTGATCGGCGCCAACGGCGCCGGAAAGTCGACGCTAATGATGACCATTTTCGGGACGCCGCGCGCCCGCGAAGGCCATATCCTGTTCGAAGGCCGTGACATCACACGATTGCCGACGCACGAAATCGCCAAGCTGCACATCGCGCAGGCACCAGAAGGCCGCCGCATCTTCTCACGCATGACGGTGATGGAGAATCTGCAGATGGGCGCTTCGGTCGCCGACCCTGCGCATTTTGGCGACGACCTGGCGCGTGTGTTCCACCTGTTTCCACGCTTGCGAGAGCGTTTGCGCCAGCGCGGCGGCACCCTGTCCGGCGGCGAGCAGCAAATGCTGGCGATCGGCCGCGCGTTGATGAGCCGCCCGCGCCTGTTACTTCTCGACGAGCCATCGCTCGGGCTCGCACCCCTCCTGGTTCACCAGATTTTCTCGGCCATTCGCGAATTGAACGGGCGCGACAAGCTGACCGTATTCCTGGTCGAGCAAAATGCATTTCATGCGCTCAAGCTCGCGCATCGCGGATATGTCATGATCAATGGCCAGATCACGCTCAGCGGAGCTGGCCGCGAATTGCTCAAGCGGCCGGAAATCCGCGCTGCTTATCTTGAAGGTAGCCGCATCGAACAGGCGCAGGGCAAATAATGTGGGAACTCTACGCTACCGAGACCTTCCTCCAGGTCCTCCTGGTGACCGGCGCGATCGGCGGCGCGGCAGCCTGGCTAACCGGACGGGCCATTGCACAAACTTGGCGACCTTTCTGGCATCTGGTCGTCTATATCGCGCTACTCGGCGCAGCCGTGCGCTTTGTACATTTTGCCCTGTTCGAGGCGGATTTGTTCGCATTGCTCTCCTACATTGTTGATACGCTGTTCCTGCTTCTGGTCGCCGCCCTCTCGTTCCGGATCGCCCGTACCTCCCAGATGGTCACGCAATATCCGTGGCTGTATGAACGCGCCGGGCCGCTGCGCTGGCGCGACCGTGCGGCGAAATAATCGCCCTGCCCGCTTTCCCAATTTTCCAAACGCGATATGATCGATCGAACTGCGCGGGACCGGCCGGACAAGGGCACCCGCAGGTAGCGCACTCGGGAGGTCGACGATGAAAAGGTTACGGCTGATTGGATTTGCGCTCGGCGCCAGCCTCGCATTAGCAGGCTCCGCGTTCGGGCAAGACATCGCCATTGGCGTGGCAGGCCCGATGACAGGCGGCGAGGCAACCTTCGGAAAACAGATGAAGGATGGCGCCGAGCTCGCGGTTGCCGACATCAACGCCGCCGGCGGTGTGCTGGGCAAGAAGCTCAAGCTCGAGGTCGGTGACGATGCCTGCGATCCAAAGCAGGCGCGCTCGGTTGCCGAGAAAATGGCTGGCATGAAGGTGCCGTTCGTCGCCGGACACTATTGCTCGTCATCGTCGATCCCGGCCTCCGAAGCCTATGCCGAAGGCGGCGTGCTGCAGATCACGCCGGCCTCCACCAACCCGACGTTCACCGAGCGCAAGCTGTGGAACACGTTCCGCGTCTGTGGCCGCGACGACCAGCAAGGCGGCGTCGCCGGCGCCTTCATCGCGAAGAACTACAAGGGCAAGAACATCGCGATCCTGCACGACAAGACCACCTATGGAAAAGGCCTCGCCGACGAAACCAAGAAGGCGCTCAATAAGGCGGGTGGAAAAGAAAAGCTCTTCGAGGCGTATACCAAGGGCGACAAAGACTTCAACGCGTTGGTTTCCAAGCTTAAAGCTGCGGCGATCGATGTTGTGTATGTCGGTGGCTACCACCAGGAAGCTGGGCTGATCCTGCGGCAGATGCGTGCGCAGGGCCTGAAGGCGCAGATGATCTCCGGCGACGCCATCGCCACCAATGAGTTCTGGTCGATTACCGGCGCCGATGGCGAAGGCATGCTGTTCACCTTCGGCGCCGATCCGCGCAAGCGCGCCACCGCAAAAGCTGTGGTCGACAAGTTCAAGGCCAAGAACATCGACCCGGAAGGCTATGTTCTCTACACCTATGCCGCGGTGCAGGTGTGGGCGCAGGCTGCAGCACAAGCCAAGACGACCGATCCCAAGAAGGTCGCCGAGGCGATCCACAAGGGCAAATGGAATACCGTCCTTGGCCCGATTTCCTATGACGCGAAGGGCGACATCACCGTCATCGACTACGTGTTCTACGTCTGGAAGAACGGCAAATACTCAGAACTCCAGGGCGGAAGCTGACTAGAACAACTCTCCGATCGGAAAAACCCGCCCTGTGAGGGGCGGGTTTTTTCATCCTATTTTGCCCAGCACCGGGAACGTTTCCAGTAACCAGAAACTGAACGAACTAATCCAATTGAGCGACGGAAAGAGAAAAGCAACCCCGGTCAATATCAGCAGCACACCCATCACATGTTCGACGCGGGCGAGATGCTTCTTGAAACGCGAAAGAAAGGCCGCGAACGGCTCGATCGCGAAGGCAGCAATGATGAATGGGATGCCGAGACCGAGCGAATAGGTAGCCAGCAGACTCGCGCCTTTGGTTACCGTCTGCTCGGAAGCCGCCACCGCCAGAATAGCGGCGAGGATCGGGCCAATGCACGGCGTCCAGCCGAAAGCAAAAGCAAGTCCGATTACATAAGCACCCCACAGGCCGACAGGCTTGGCGACATCGAGCCGCTTCTGCCGATGCAACAGCGCGATCTGCGTCACCCCGAGGAAGTGCAGACCCATGATGATGATAACGACGCCAGCAATGATGGCGAGCGTTCCCGAATAGGCGCGGATGAGCGAACCGATCACGCTCGCGCTCGCACCAAGCGCCACAAAGACAGTCGAGAAGCCGAGAACGAACAGGGCCGCTGCTAATACTGTTTCCCGCTTCACCCTTGGCTCCGGCTCCCTGTCGGCAAATCGCTCAAGCGATGTACCCGCCAGGAACACCAGATAAGGCGGCACCAGCGGCAGCACGCAGGGAGATAGAAAGCTGACAAGGCCGGCGATTAATGCCGCCAGGTACGTGACATCGGCATGCATGCACCCTAGATGCGCCAGCAGGTGCTGCAGTGGCAAGTGGCCGCGGCCGGTCTAACTTCGAAGTGAT
>DASSSM010000050.1:0-2824 GCA_035708425.1 Pseudolabrys sp. | reverse complement strand
GCCGAGCAGAAATGGTCCAAGGACGATCCCGACAACATCTGGCTGGCCAAGTCCGGCTTTGGCGGTACCGAGTATCTTCTATCCGGCGTCGTCAGCGAGGGCAGCAAGCGCGGCATGTCCTACAATCACATGGCCGAGCTTCTCAGCTGGAAGCCGGCGCAGCGCTTCGGGCTGAAGAACAAGGGCGACATCGCGCAGGGCTTCGACGCCGACATCGTGCTGGTCGACCCGCACGAAACCTTCGTGGTGCACGCGTCGGAATCCGAATCTAAGCAGGGCTTTTCGCCGTTCGAGGGCCAGGAGCTCAGCGGCCGCGTCAAAACCACGTTCTTGCGCGGCGCGCTGATCTACGACAGTGGGAACGTCGTCGGCCCGGCAAAGGGTCAATATTTGCGCAGACCCATCACCAGGTGACCGGACCGCTTACCGCGTCATGGCGGTATAGGCAGCGGCGGGATGGGATGTGACGCAGTGCGTGGCGGCGGCGGTGGCTGCATTGCCGGTTCGACGGGCGGCGGCGAAACGGAAGGCCGTGGCGAAGCGGGCGCTGCTCGCGTTTGGACGGGAGCCGGTGTCCTTTGCCGGGCCTGCTCCAGCGCCTGGAGTTTTGCGATGCTTTGGCCAGCCTGTTCTTGCTTGGCTGTAAGTTGTTGTTGCTTGGCCGCGAGCTGATCGAGCTGTTGTTGGGCGGCGGCGAGCTGCTGTTGCTTGGCGGCAAGCGCCTCCATGCGGTGGTGCAAGGAGCTGATGTCTTCCGCCAATTCTTCCAGCTGCCTGCCCACATAAGGTGCAACGACGGGCGCGGCTGCGACCGGGGCTGGCACGGCTGCCGTTGCGGCGTCGTCGGATTTGAGGTGAGTTTGCCAGGCGAACGTGCCTCCGGCGCCGATCACGGCTGCCACGACAAATCCCGCCAGTATGAGAATGCGGCTGCCGGATTTCGGCCTGTCATTGATGACCTGATTGTTTTCGAAACCGGTCGGCCGCGGAAACACGCTGATGGATGGCTCTGGTGCCTGCGGCTCGCCGGCATCCGCACCTTCGCGGTTGCTTTGAACGGGCGAAGCGTCGTCTTGCCCGGATAAAGCGCGGGTGCCCTGCGTCACGTTGTGCGCGAGGGCTTTCAGCTGATCCATCACCTCGAGACTCGCCGCTGATGGCGCTTCCGTTACCTCATCGGCCGCGCGATGCGGTCCCGTGTCCGGTTCGGGCATCGAAACGGATTCTGCCGGGCAAGTTTCCTCGGCCGTGGCATCGATGTACTCACGTGAGTCCGCCGTTGAAACGGCAAAATCGCTCGTCCCAAACGTTGGCTTGTTCAGTTGAAAACTTGGAGAGGTATCCATGGCATCCGCCTTCGACCATGTGAGAGGCAGCCGACTGGGCTGGACGTGCCAAAGGAGGACATCAGGCTGTGACAAGACGAAGGCGGGCAGGTGGCAATGTTCTGTCTAAATTGGACATTCCAACGCGACAGCCGCCCCGATTTTTGCCCTGCGCGCGGCGCCGGCACCCCCCTTCCGTGCTGGCGGCTGGAACCGGTACGATGGTGACCTGAAGCGTCGGGGGCGATGATGAGACGCCGTGACGTCGTCAAAGCACTCGCCACGTCGGCGGTCGTCTGGCCGTTTGCGGCGCGAGCGCAGCCAAACAAGGTGCGGCGCGTCAGCGTCCTCCTTGGCCTTGCCGAAAACGATCCGGAGGCGAACGCGCGCATCAAAGCATTCCGGTTAGGGATGCGCGACCTGGAATGGGTCGAGGGTCGCAACATCCAGATCGATTACCGGTTCGCCGGAAGCAGTTTGGAATTGATCAGCAGGTATGTGGTGGAGCTGGTCAAATCGCCTCCTGAGGTTATTGTCGCGAATACCACGCCGGTGATGAAAGCACTGAAACCGGCGACCAGCACGGTTCCAATTGTGTTCGTGGTTGTGAATGATCCTGTCGGTCAAGGTTTCATTTCAAATCTCAAGCGGCCCGGCGGCAACATCACGGGCTTTTCGTTCATTGAGCCGGAGATCATCGGTAAGTGGATCAATCTGCTCAGCGACATCAAGCCCGGCCTCACGCGGGTGAGCTTGATGTTCAATCCCAATACCGCGCCATACTATGATCGCTTCATCGAGTCATACAAAGCGTTGCGGGGCGCTTCTCCCGTTGAGTTCGGTGGAGCGCATATCCAGAGCCCGGCTGACATTGAGCGGGTGGTTGCTGACGTGGCTCGCGACCGCGGCGGCGGTTTGATCACTCCTGGCGACCCCTACGTCCTCACAATGCGGGGTGCCATTCTCGACGCCGCCCGCCAGCACGGGTTGCCGCTCATTTCTCCCTACCGGCAATTCGTCACCGAAGGCAGCCTGATGTCCTATGGGCCGGATACCGCCGATATCTTCCGGCGCTCAAGCTCGTATGTTGATCGTATTCTCAGGGGAGAGCCGGTTGGCAATTTGCCCGCACAATCACCCGACAAATTCGAGCTCGCCATCAATCTCAAGGCGGCCAAGGCTCTTGGCCTCCCGGTGCGCCAGACATTCTTGTTTCTCGCCGATGAGGTGATTGAATAGCATCAGCGTTCCATCCCGAATCCACAGTTGCAAGACGCCGGCGCAAGTGGCTCCATAGCTCAATGAAAGAAGATCGGTTCGTTCCGCCTGCCGGCGCGTTCACGCGCACGGTGCCGATCAGGTTTTCCCACTGCGATCCGGCGGGCATCGTCTACTTCCCGCACTATTTCGACATGTTCAATGGCCTGGTCGAGGACTGGTACACCGAGCAGCTCGGCGTCAACTACGCAAACCTGATTTTGGGCGACCAGCACGGATTT